>NZ_JBPLBA010000020.1:0-44453 GCF_054039375.1 Desulfomarina sp.
AGAGACCGTGAAAAACTGGGGTATTTGCGGGCAATTACTTTACCATTACCGATTCAGGTACTACAATATCAGGAATATTTGATCAATTACAAATCAAATTCTTCTAAATAACAAAAGTTATTTTTAATTTGACCCGGCAATGCCCAGGTAGAACGCTGATTACGTACAAAACTCAGCCTGATAAAACAGGCACATCCACAAGTCGGCTGAGTTTCATGGGCAATCAAGAATCAAATATGCAAACTCCATCGTGAAAAACAGTTGAGTCTTGTATGTTAAAAGGAATAATTCAGATGAAAACACTCTTCGCAACCACTCTTTACAGCCTGCTGCCGATCTTTCTACTCTCCCTGCCCTCCTCCATAATGGCAGCGCAACAGGAAACAGTGATCCCGGATTACACTCTGTCACTCTCTTTTGATCTGGAAAAACATGAAGTGTCGGGAACGGCAAAAATTATCCTTGCGCCAGACGAACCCCACACCCTTTACCTGGAGGGCATAAAAATCACCGGCAGCCTTCTCAAGGATGACCAGGGTCATGAACAGACACTTGTTTTTCGTGGAAAAACAGTACCTATCCCGGCAACCAGCAGAAAACGTACCCTGTATATTTCATATACGAAAACTGTCAGCAACAGCCGGGAAAACAGGATTGGCCCCGATGGAATAACACTTCTGAGAAACTGGCATCCAACCCTGGGCAGACCTGTGCTGTTTTCCCTGAACGCATCGCTCCCTCCCGGATTCACCTCCATCTGCGAATCAGACTCCTTCCCCCTGGTGATGAATAAAAAAACAGTCCGTACAAGTTTTTCACACCCCCTGTCCTCTCTCCATTTTACTGCCGGACCTTACGTACATAAACAGTATGAAGTGAAAAAAGGTTTCTTCATCCATACACTCTTTTTCCCGGAAGACAGACAACTGGCCGACAGTTACCTGAAAAAGGGTGCGGCCTACCTGAAACGATACGAAAAAGAAATCGGCCCTTTTCCTTACAACCAGTATGTCATCGTTGCCAACCGGTTTCCCTCCGGTTTCGGTTTCCCTGGATTCACCCTTATAGGCCAGGCAGTTCTCCGACTTCCCTTTATAAAAAACACCTCTCTAGGCCATGAAATTCTCCACTCCTGGTTTGGCAACAGCGTGGAAGTAAACTACATGGAAGGAAACTGGTGTGAAGGGCTTACCGCCTACCTGTCCGACCATGCGTTCAGGGAAGAAAATGGTGAGGGAACACAAGACAGAAAGGAAATGATCACCAACTATCTCAGCTATGTCAATAATAAAAATGCAATCTCTCTTGACCGGTTCATTTCCGCAAACCATGGCGAAAGCAGTGAAAAAGCCTTGCGGGCTGTAGGGTATGGCCGTGCGGCCATGCTGTTCCATGAACTGCGGGAAAAAACAGGGGACGATATTTTTTTTCATGCAATTCAAATATTTTACAAAAAAAACAGATGGCGGAAAGCATCCTGGTCTGACCTGCAGGATGCCTTTGAGACCATATCCGGTATCAGGCTCGAGACATTTTTCCGGGAACGGCTAAAAAGACCTGAGATTCCCTCCCTCTCCGTTAAAAACAGTCGAATCATTTATAAGAACGGTGCTCCGACCCTGGTCTTTTCCCTTGTTCAACACAGCGAAAAACCATTTTCGCTCCTGGTGCCTGTCCATGTCAGGGGTACTGCGGGAACAGATGTATCGAGTTTTTTTATCAGCCAGAAAGAAAACCGGATTGAAATCCCCCTCAACTATCGTCCCCTGGAATTTACAATCGACCCGGAATACTCCTTTATGCGGGAACTTGTCCCGGAGGAAAAGTACAGCACCTGGTCCAGGTTTCTCGGGAGCGAAAAAAAACTGGTGATCCTGGGTTCGGAACGAGAAAGATCCATCTACGCCCCGCTCCTGTCGTTTGCAGCTTTCCGGGACAGTAAGGTAAAGCTGTCCTCGGAGGTTACCAACAGGGAACTGGCTAAAAATGACCTTCTTTTCCTCGGCACAGACCAGAAAGCCGCACGTTCACTTTTCGGCTCTCCCGGCCATTTTACAGATGATTTTACCCTCGATGCCAGATTCAATCCCCTGGATCAACACTTTGCCGCAATGCTGCTTTCCTCCCCTTCACGGGAAACAACTGAAAAAGTGGCAGGACGCCTGAACCATTACGGCAAATACTCCTTTCTCCGTTTCCACCGTGGTAAAATAGTGGAAAAACATATCAATTACGGTCAAATGGGTATAAAAACCGTAATGGAATCTCTGCCTGAAGGCGGCGAAACAACAGCTCTTACACCCTTTGAAAGGATTATTGAACAACTGGACAGCGTAAGAGTTATCTATATAGGGGAAACCCATACCGCCAACAGTGACCATCTCCTCCAGCTCCGTGTTATCGAAGCGCTTTTTGCCAGAGATCCGAATCTTGCCATTGGTATGGAAATGTTCCCGGCAGACAATCAACAACCACTGGATGACTATATCGTCAACAGGGTCCACGACGACGAGCGTACCTTCCTCAAGCAATCAGAATATTTCAAGGTCTGGCGTTACGATTACCGATTTTTCAGAGATATTATCGAGTTTGCAAGAAAAAACAAGCTTCCTGTACTTGGTTTGAACCTGAAAAGAGATATTGTCACGAAGGTCTTCAGGTCTGGCAACACAGACGGTCTGGATCAGAAAGTTATGGAAAAACTGCCCGAAAACAGAGACCTCGATATGGAAGGATATTATACCCGCCTGAACAGGGTGCACACTCTCCATGACCAGACCGGCAGTCGGGGGAGTATCAGCGGTTTTATCCAGGCACAGGGACTGTGGGACGAAACCATGGCTGAAAACATTTCGAACTGGCTGCATAAAAATCCCGGGAAAAAACTGGTGGTTCTGGCCGGAACACAACATACCAGAAAAGACTCAGGAATCCCCCCCAGAGTCAAGAGACGAATTAATGTTTCCCAGGCATCACTGCTGAATATCTACAGTTCCGCTCCTTCCAGCAACCTTAGGACAATTGCTGACTATTTCTTTCTTTCCACGGCCCCGGAACTGCCTGAAAATCCAAGGATCGGCATTATCCTGGAGACAGTTAAAGAAGAAGGACAATCGTTTATGAAAATCACCGGAATAAGCCCCCACGGAAATGCTGGAAAAGCCGGACTCCAGGCAAATGATGTGATCCTTGAAATCAATCATTTCCCAGTCTCGGAAATGAGTGATGTACGTATTGCAATGATTAATACTGAAAACGGGGATACTATCCCTGTAAAAATATCCAGAGATGTTAACGGAAAGAAACAGGAGCTGCTTTTTAAGGTTGAACTCACACTTCCAGCCGAAACAATGGCAAATCACCCATGAAACAAATATTGCAGAAAACCCGGTTACTCCATTGAGAATAATTGGCCACAGGGATAGTAACTCTATGATTTTATGACCTCTGAAGTATAATTATTCACAGGTGCCACAGATTGTTTTGCAGGCTCTTTTGTTCGAAATGAAGGCGCACGGAAAATTTTACCGCAGGCATATAATTGATATCGGAGTCTACGCTTACCTCCGAGGATAAAATTTTTCAGGCAACACAGATATGGGAAAAAAAGACCATTTATGGGCAGGCACTCGCTATAGCCTGCCTCTGCGGACAAAAGAGACCGTAAAAAGCTGGGGTGCCTGTGTGATCAATTACCATTGAAAAGATCGCTGTTCGGGGGTAAGATCACCGCTTTTCCAGCAAATGAAAAAACTCTTTTTCCAAAGGAGACGTGATGTATAGAATTACCGCTTCGTTGACACTTGTACTTACTTTTTTACTCTTAACTCTATCTGGAGAACCAGGAATGGCTAAATCAAAACTGAAAGACGGCCTGTACGCCAAGTTTGATACCAGCAAAGGTGAAATCATCTGCGCACTTGAATTCAAGAAAACTCCCCTGACTGTTGCAAACTTCGTGGGTCTTGCCGAAGGAACCAAGGATCTTGGCGGAGGAGCCAAAGCCAAGGGTGACAGGTTTTATGATGGACTCACCTTTCACAGGGTCATCCCCAATTTTATGATCCAGGGCGGCTGTCCCCTGGGAACAGGAACCGGCGGACCGGGTTATACTTTTCCCGACGAAATAGATCCGAGCCTGAAACACTCCGGTCCCGGCATTCTCTCCATGGCCAATTCCGGACCGGGCACGAATGGCAGTCAGTTTTTCATCACCCATGTGGCAACCCCCTGGCTTGACGGAAAGCACACGGTATTCGGTCACGTGGTTGCCGGACAGGATGTGGTCAATAAAATTGAGGGTGGTGATATTATCAATTCCGTGGAAATCATCCGGATCGGGAAAGAAGCGAAAGGTTTTCAAAGTGACCAGAAGGCCTTTGACTCCCTCCTGGCAGGAATTGAAGAGAGAAGCCGTGAAAAAGAGCTGGCGGCAATGGAAGAAGCAGCCCGACAGATTGATGAACAGTGGCCAGACGCTGTTACTACATCTTCGGGACTCAAATATGTCGTTGTAAAAGAGGGCGAAGGTGACGCAACACCGAAACCCGGCCAGGTAGTGACCGTCCACTATACAGGTAAACTGCTGAACGGCAAGAAATTTGACAGCTCCTATGACCGTGGGCAGCCCATTGATTTTCCCGTTGGAAAAGGTCAGGTCATCAAGGGTTGGGAAGAAGCGCTTCTCACCATGAAAAAGGGTGAGAAACGCGTGCTTATCATTCCTGCCGAACTTGGCTACGGTGCAAGCGGCCGTGGACCGATCCCCCCAAACGCCACCATGGTATTCGATGTTGAGCTGGTGAACTTCCAGTAATCTACAACCCGAGCTCTCCGGCTATCCGCTGGAGAGCTTTCAAGCTCAGTTCACAGAATTCAGGCAATGGAATTCCAGCTTCTTCACACTCCGCGATAATCTCGCGATTGGCCCCGCGGGCAAACGCTTTTTCTTTTATTCGTTTTTTTACCGATTTCGGTTTAACAGAGGCAAGTTTTTTATCCGGATAGACCAGGGCCGTGGCTACCACCAGACCCGTGATAGTCTCTCCTGCCGCAAGAGCATGCTGGAAAACAGTTGTTCTCTCTTCTCCCGGATGTGCTTCCAGGTTATGCAGTCGTATTGCCTCAACTATCTCCCCATCAACACCTCTTTTTTTCAAAATCTCAACTGTTTCTGTTGTATGGGTTGCAAGATCCGGCTGACTTTCCGCGTCAAGATCATGGAGCAGTCCGGCCAGTCCCCATTTTTCCCTGTCTTCTCCGAGCCGTTCCGCCATGGCCCGCAAAACCGCCTCCGACGCCAGGCAATGATTGATCATGTTCCGGTTGCTGATCCGGCTGCAAACAAGCTCCAGGGCCTCTTCCCTGCTGATACCATATGCCATTTTTCACCTTCCTCTCAATAGTTCAAGCCGATCCTGTCACGCACCAGGTCAAGGGTCACCGCCGCTTTTTCCCGCGCCTTCTCAGCACCTTTTGCAAGAATGGAACGCAGCGTTTCGGGATCATTCAGAAATTCGGCCTTTTTCCTGCGTGCCTCACCGAATTTATCATTCAACAGGTCAAGCAGTTCAAGTTTCAGATAACCGTATGCAGCCCCGCCATTAACGTACAGATCATGGATCTCCTTCATTCTTTCAGGAGAGGCAAACAACTCCATAATCTTATAAAGATTGCAGTTATCAGGATCTTTGGGGTCATCCACCGGCGTTGCGTCGGTTTCAATGGACATGACCCTTTTTTTCAATTGTTTACCTTCCAGGAAAATGGGGATAGTATTGCCATAGGATTTGGACATCTTCTGACCGTCAAGCCCTGGAACCGTTGCAGTCTGCTCACTGATAGCGGGCTCGGGAATAACAAAGGTTTCACCAAATTCATTATTAAATTTCTGGGCAAGGTCCCTTGCCACTTCGAGATGCTGCTTCTGATCCTTACCCACGGGAACCTGCTCGGCCTGGTAAAGCAGAATATCAGCCGCCATCAGTACGGGATAAGAAAACAGGCCGTGACTGGGCACAATCCCTTTCGCCACCTTATCCTTATAGGAATGACACCGCTCAATCAGGCCCATGGGGGCAAGGGTTGAAAGGACCCACGTCAATTCACACACCTCCGGCACATCGGACTGGACCCAGAAAATACATTTATCGGGATCAAGCCCCAGGGCCAGAAAATCCGCAGCCGCCTCCAGTGTCCCCCTGGCCAGGCGCTCGCGGTCATGGACTGAGGTCAGGGCGTGCAGGTCAACGAGAAAGACATAGAGCTCAGATTCCTCCATACGGGAAATCATGGTCTCCATCATGCCAAAATAATTACCGATATGAAGCTGGCCCGAAGGCTGTATTCCGGATAGGATTTTCATAACAATAGAACTGGATAATTTTTTTAATTTATAAAACCACGACGTTAAAAACCTTGTGGTCAGTTACATGGCACCTCTGAAAGCGAAAAACAGCATACTGCAAAAACAAAAAAAAGGGGAGTGGAGAAAAAATTTTCTCCACTCCCCGGTAGAACCGTGCCGATTACGTTGGCTGAAAAACGCCTATATTTGTAATTGCTCACAGACACCCCAGCGTTTAGCGGTGTTTTTTGTCCGCATAGACGGCAAGTAAACACGAAGAAGAGCCTGCAACAATCTGTGACCCCTGTGAGAAATTACCTTTATTTTACTTCTTCATAGTCGGCATCAACCACATCATCATCACCATCATCCTTTTTCGGGCCAGCCCCGGCACCGGCAGCACCAGCCGCGCCGGCAGCACCATCGGGAGTCTCCTGGGATGCCTGGGCATACATGAGTTCCGCCAGTTTATGGGAAGCAGTGGTCAGAGCTTCTATTGCCGCTTTAATCGCTGCAGTATCATCACCCTGCATAACCGACTTCACATTTTCGATTTCCTTCTCCACGTTTTTCCTGGTTTCCTCATCCACCTTGTCACCAAGATCCTTCAGGCTCTTTTCAGTGGCATGAACCAGGGCATCGGCTGAATTTCGAGCCTCAACCAACTCCTTCCGCTTCTTATCTTCTTCCGCGTGGAGCTCTGCGTCCCGTGTCATTTTTTCGATCTCTTCATCTGTCAGACCTGAAGAAGCGGTGATCTTGATGGACTGCTCCTTGCCTGTGCCCATATCCTTGGCAGACACACTGAGAATACCATTCGCATCAAGATCAAAAGTCACCTCGATCTGAGGCACTCCTCTCGGAGCAGGCGGAATATCAGTCAACTCAAAACGACCTATGGTCTTGTTATCCTGGGCCATCTCCCGCTCTCCCTGGAGAACATGGATGGACACTGCCGGCTGATTGTCTGCCGCGGTTGAAAAAATCTGACTCTTCTTGGTCGGCACAGTCGTGTTCTTCTCAATCAGCTTTGTAGTCACCCCGCCCAGGGTCTCAATACCCAGTGAAAGAGGTGTAACATCGAGCAACAGTACATCTTTCACATCGCCCTGAAGAACTCCGCCCTGAATGGCCGCACCAATGGCCACAACCTCATCCGGATTCACACCCTTATGGGGCTCTTTGCCGAAGATTTCCTTGACCATCTCCTGAACTTTCGGCATACGGGTCATTCCTCCGACAAGGATAACTTCATCAATATCGGACGCGGAGAGACCGGCATCCTTCAACGCGGTCATGCATGGGCCCTTGGTCCGTTCAATGAGATCTTCCACCAGACTTTCCAGTTTTGCCCGGCTGAGCTTCAGATTAAGATGCTTGGGACCTGAGGCATCGGCTGTAATAAAGGGCAGATTAATGTCGGTTTCCTTGGTGGTGGACAGCTCCATCTTGGCCTTTTCCGCCTCTTCCTTCAGGCGCTGAAGGGCCATTTTATCAGCCTTGAGATCAATCCCCTGTTCACGCTTGAATTCATCGGCCAGCCAGTTGACAATCCTCATGTCAAAATCTTCACCACCAAGAAAAGTATCTCCATTGGTGGACTTCACCTCAAATACACCGTCACCGATTTCAAGAATGGAGACATCAAAAGTCCCCCCACCGAGATCAAAAACAGCGATCTTTTCCTCACCCTTCTTGTCAAGACCGTAGGCCAGTGAGGCTGCCGTGGGCTCGTTGATAATCCTCTGGACATTCAAGCCTGCAATCTTACCGGCATCTTTTGTGGCCTGACGCTGTGAATCATTAAAATAGGCCGGCACGGTAACCACCGCATCGGTCACCTCTTCACCGAGATATTCCTCGGCAGTCTGCTTCATTTTTGCGAGGATCATGGCTGAAATTTCCGCTGGCCGATAGATCTTTCCTTCTACCTCAACGGACACACTGCCATTAGTTCCTTCAACTATCTTGAACGGGCTGACCTCTATGGACTTTTTCACCTCTGCATCAGTGAACTTCCGCCCAATCAACCGTTTGATTGCATATAACGTACGCAGTGGATTGGTTACAGCCTGACGCTTGGCAACCTGTCCCACCAGGCGTTCGTCATTATCGGCGAATGCAACAACCGATGGTGTTGTTCTGTTGCCTTCCACATTGGCGATCACCTTCGGGTCTCCACCTTCCATAATTGCAACGCAGGAATTTGTGGTTCCCAGGTCAATTCCGATAATTTTACCCATCTTTTCTCTCCTTAAATCATTCCGGACGGTTTCCTGTCCGCCCTTGACTCCTCAAAAATTATTAATTGCTCTATCCGTGATAGTGGCAACCTCTTCTAAAGTGTTCATCTTCCCTTATTTGTCAAGGGATTGGATATTCTTTTTCGAGATGATACACCCTATGAATCGGCTTTCTTTTCTCCGGAAGAAACTATCACCTTTGCCGCCCGTAACAGTCGATCCTTATAATAGTATCCCTTTTCAAATTCACTGACCACATGGTTGGCAGGAACCGTATCACTGGCCTCCATGGTCAGGGCATCCTGATGTTTCGGATCAAAAGGTTCGCCAACACTTTCTATTGGTTTCACTTCAAATTTTTCCAGGGTCGCCACCAGACTCTTGAGCGTAAGTTTCACTCCCTCCACAAGAGATTCCAACCGCTGTTCAGGACTGTTTCCTTCGATACTGCTCTGTTCAACGGCCCTCTCCAGATTATCGACCACCGGCAGCATCTCCCTGAAAATCTGTTCTCCGGCATACTTCAGGCTGGAAACGCGCTCCCGCTCCATCCGTTTCTTGAAATTCTCATTTTCAGCGGCAGCACGCAACATCCTGTCCCGAAGCTCTTCAATCTCCCTGAGGGCATCAGCGAGTTCTTTTTCCAGATCCCGACCATTCTCCTCTTCCGGATGAGTCTCATTTTCTCCCGCCTCCTGTTCCTTTGCAGGTGGCGACAGATCCTCATCCGTGACCTCAACCCTTCCCTGGAGTGTATCGTTTTTATCTTTACTCACTGCTTCCTCCTCTCTGAACAAAACTTGTCTCCAATCCCGGAAATACCACTGTTGACAGCATTTTCCGGTTTATTCCCGTATATAACCTGTGCCAACAATAAGTAGAGGTATTTTTCTTGTCAAGAGATGGAAAATCAAAAAGAAATGTATCGAAAGAACACAATAAAACGAGAGGAAATAATTACTGAAATCAGTATATTATCTAATGTCTGTCCAGAAATGAGGATTTTTGTTCGAGATCAAGGCGCACGGAAAATTTTACCGCAGGCATATAATTGATACCGGAGTTTACGCTTACCTCCGAGGATAAAATTTTTCGGGCAACGCAGATATCGGACAAAAAGACCAACTATGGACAGGCACTATCTAATGGTGGTGAACCTCTTTTTCACCCATTCACCTGAATCAGTGAGTATGTAATAACCAACCGGCTCGATGTAAATTGGTCACAGAAGCCAGACAAAAACTTATTAAACCCACAAGGAATCAATATGCTTTTTCCAGAATACAGACCGAGACGACTCCGAAAAAACAGCAGTTTCCGTGCCCTTATCAGGGAGACAAGATTATCTGCGGCACAACTTGTTTATCCTCTCTTTATTATGCCTGGTAAAAACAGAAAAGAAGAGATTGTCTCCATGCCGGGGGTATACAGGGTCACGATTGACCAGTTGAAAAATGAGGCCGAAGAATGCCTGGCCCTGGGGATCAACAGCGTAATCCTCTTCGGCCTGCCCGAAAAAAAAGACGCCATGGGGAGTGGAGCACACCAGAAAGACGGTATTATCCAGAGTGCCATCAGGGAACTGAAGAATAAGGTGCCTGAGATTCTTGTCATTACTGATGTCTGTCTCTGCGAATATACTGATCATGGGCATTGCGGCTGTATCATCAATCAGGATGTTGACAATGACGCCACCCTGGAAATACTCGCCAAAACAGCCCTCTCCCATGTTCGGGCCGGAGCTGACATGGTTGCACCCTCGGATATGATGGATGGACGTATTGCCGAAATCAGGGGCGCACTGGATGAAAATAATTTTGAATCGGTTCCCATCATGTCCTACGCGGTTAAATATGCCTCCGCGTTTTATGGACCGTTTCGGGAAGCGGCAGACTGCACTCCCCAGTTCGGAGACCGCCGCAGTTACCAGATGGATCCCGCAAACAGCAGAGAGGCCCTGCGGGAAGCAACCCTTGATGTGGATGAAGGGGCTGATATTCTCATGGTTAAACCGGCCGTGGCCTATCTGGATATTATTGCAAAACTGAAAGAAGAATTTGACCTGCCCGTTGCGGCCTATCATGTCAGCGGGGAATACGCCATGATCAAGGCCGCTGCCGAAAAAGGATGGATTGACGGTGACCGGGTCATGGCGGAAACACTGCTGTCCATCAGGAGGGCCGGAGCGGATATTATTATCACTTATTTTGCCAAAGATATGGCAAAAATGCTGAAGCAGTAACCCTTACCGGCAAATCACCTTGAACCACCTGAAGCGTAACTTCACAGGGGTAGCAACTCTATGATTTTATTCCCCTGAAACAGTTACATTACGGCTTCAGGTGGCAGTACTTGCCCCTACCGTCGAAGAAAAGTCTGCCATAAAAACCAGCCGCAGCAGGCCAGTAACGCCCCCGCCCCATCAGCCGCGACATCACCGATACTGACAAAACGTCCCGGAATGAAAGACTGGTGAAACTCATCACTGATTCCATAGAACACACAGAAAATCACGACCGAAAGTGTTACTGCCGGGAACTTTTTCTCTTTCAACAAAGGGAAAAAACCATAGAGAACGGAAATTGCCAACAGCGCATATATGGCAAGATGGGCGATTTTGTCAAACCAGGGAAGGGGCGGCATATACAAGGTATCACCCGGTTGATGCGAAAGAAAAAAAATGGTTCCCATGACGATCAACGCGGGAACCATGCGAACTGTGTCTGCGCCACTTACCTTCATCGTAACTGCTCAGCTGATAAATATTTCAAGTAACTTCTCACAGGGGTAGCAATTATGTGATCTTATTACCTCTGAACTTTATAATTTCAACTGGATTGAGGAGTCGGCAGATGGACTTTGCTGAGTTGCTCCCTGGAGAATTTTTTCCGTATCCTGCGAATCGCAGCCCGTATCCCGTGGCTGGGGGCATCCGCCAGAATCTGCACACTCCTGTCCCTGTAAGCTGTCAGTTCAAGCTGCCTGTCACGAAAAGAAAACGTATGACTCCAGTTAATTTCGATTGTTTCCGAGTTTTCATCTATAGGCGGCTCCAGAGCTTTTCCAGCGGCTGCTACCTGAACACAGTCACAATCGGTCATTTCCAGGAGCCAGGCATCACCTTGTACCGTTGAATAGAAGAAAAAAACTCCCAGCTCCCTTTCCGTCTTATGTTTGAGCACGGCCTGTAGCTGGATCTCTTTTACTCCGTCCATCAGAGTAACTTTTAACTGTTTCTCAGAAGATGTCTGGGGTTGCGCAATTCTCTCTTTCCGGGCGCAGCAATGTTTATATTTTTTTCCGCTGCGACATGGACACTTTTCATTCCTGCCGATTTTTGCCATTTTTATGTAATTCCTCACCGGGGTAGCAACTCTATGAATTTATTACCTCTGAGTTGTAATTGCTCGCAGGTTCCACAGATTTTTACAACCTCTTTTCTTTGCTATAGCATAGCCTACCTATGCGGATAAAAGAGACCGAGAAAAGCTGGGGTGCCTGTGAGCAATTATTTTTTTATTCCATCAATCTTTTTTAACTGCCGTAAATCCTGCATTCACAAATTATGAGCATTTACTGTAGCCACAGTCATGGCATGTCTCGCATCCCTCCTCAAAACGAAGAGTCCCGGTGCATTCCGGACAGGTGGAAGCAAACCCTTTCTGTGTCCCGGCCATAAACGATTTGAACAGTTTACTCAACTGGGCGGGAAGATCAAGCATATGTCCACTGGAACGGTCCAGCTGTTTGATAATCTCATCCATGGGAACATTAAAACGCAGGGCCAGAGAGACCAGCCGGCAGGTGGTCGTCCACATGGTGGATTTATCTTTCAGATCAACACGGTTATCAAAGGGGAATTTTGCAAAAACCTCCATGGGTTTCTCATTTTCATCAAAACAGACAATGATATAAACCGATTTCTGGTGCTGATCCTTTACCCGGTACCGTTTGGCATCCAGAGTATCCGGCAGAATCCGTTTGGTGGGACCGTGTTCGGATACCATGGCCATGTTTTCCTCTTCCGAAGACGCCTTGGTATTGAGGACCTGGGAATCCCGTGAACCGTCCCTGTATACAGTCAGTCCTTTGCAGCCAAGCCGATATCCGGTCAGATAGGCAAACTCGACATCATCCCTTGTGGCATCAGACGGCAGATTAATTGTTTTGGAAATCGAAGAATCAACACCGCTTTTCTGTAAAACACTCTGCATCCTAATATGATCTTCAGGGGCTATATCCTGAGCTGTACAGAACACAGCCTGCCATTTTTCGGGTATCTCATCGTGACCCATGACTGTGCCGGAATCGGCGACCTTACTCATCAGTTCTTCCGAGTAAAAACCCTCTTTTCTCGCAACTTCCTCAAAATGCTTATTGACCATGATCAGGCGATCATCATCCATCACATGTTTGACCATAACAATTGAGAAATAAGGTTCACACCCCGATGCACAGTCGGCAATCATGGAAACCGTACCCGTAGGCTGAATCGATGTCAATGCAGCGTTACGCCTGGGTGGGTAAGCATTCACCGAACCGTCATAAGCAGGAAAAGGCCCTTTCTCTTCAGCCAGTCGAATGGAACGCTCTTCCGCCACATCGCGGATAAACCGCATCAACTCCCCGGAAACCCGTCGACCCTCTTCACTGCCATACGGAATCGCAAGTTGAATCAGCAGGTCATGAAGACCCATGATACCCAGCCCGATCTTCCTGGTCTGCATGGTCATTTCTTTTATTTCAGGAATGGGAAAGCGATTGCAATCAATGACATTGTCGAGGAAAACAGTTGCATTTTCTACCACTTTTCTTAACCGATCAAAATCAATCCCGCCATCCCTGACAAATCCTGCCAGATTCACGGACCCGAGATTACAGCTCTCATATGGAAGCAGCCACTGTTCCCCGCATGGGTTGGTCGCCTCAAAATCTCCAAGCTGTGGTGTACTGTTGTCCCTGTTTGCCGTGTCGATAAAAAGAACACCAGGTTCACCATTATGGTAGGCAAGATCAATAATTTTATCAAAAACAACTCGCGCATTGAGTTGTCGAACCACTTTCCCGCTGGATGGTTCAATGAGGTCATACTCGTCATCATCCTCCAGAGCCTGCATAAAAATATCAGTTACAGCAACACTGAAGTTGAAGTTATTGAATTTGCTCTGATCTTCCTTGGCGGAAATAAAATCCATAATATCCGGATGATCAATACGCAGTACCCCCATATTGGCCCCACGCCTCTTACCTCCCTGTTTAATTGTTTCCGTTGCTGCATCAAAAACAGCGGCAAAGGAAAGAGGACCCGAAGCTACACCCTGAGTGGATTGGACAGAAGCATTTTTGGACCGCAGCCGGGAAAAGGAGTAGCCTGTTCCCCCACCGGTTTTATGCACCAGCGCACCATTGCGAATTGCGGTGAATATTCCATCCATGGAATCCTCAATCGGCAAGACAAAACAGGCGGAAAGCTGACCGATATCGGTTCCGGCATTCATCAGACAGGGAGAATTAGGCAGAAAATCCATATGATATATCATATCAAAGAAATTCTCCCTCAACTGCTCATGGTATTCGGCATCCTTATCAACTGCGGCTACACTGTCGGCCACCCGACGGGCAAGAGTCTCCCATGTCTCAACACATTTCCCGCTGGAATCTTTTAAATAATACCGTCTTGCCAGCACAGTTTCCGCGGTACTTGTTAAAACTTGTTTCTTCATATCAGGTGTCATAAAAATCCTCTTACATTATAACCGGCACAGTATGACGTATATCAACCCGGAAATCATGAGGACCAATCCGATTCAGGGCCTTGAAGAATCAATGTCAGGGTGCCTTATAGTAATTACGTTAAATTTAATACCATCAGGTGGAAATACACCAAAATCATGAATCATTCCCAAACGTATATACACTACATTTATACAGTGCTCAAGTTCATTCTACAACATATAGTGTCTATTCCCTGGATACCCTGATTTTCCAGGGCCTGCAGAATGAATTTAATTTTTCAATATTTTTTTGTATCCAACCTCTCTTTTTTTAAAAAATTATCAAAAAAAAACGGATACAGCTTTTCTTAAAGGAAAAGCTGTATCCGCCGGACAGCCAAAAAATATTTTTCGGTTTTTAACCTCTTTTAAAACCGGAACCTGACTCCGAAACCAAAACGACCATAGTCTATCAAATCTCCAATCTCATCAACACCGGACCGGACCTCTATAAAAAGAGATGCATTGAATGCGTCAGGCTCACCATATACTCTGGCTCCGGCTGAGGCAATAAGATCCAGCTGGCTGTTCTCCGCATCGTTATCACTGTCACCATCCGTGAGCCAGCCCCCCACACCGAGATTAACGAAATAATTCGACCAGTGATATTCACCAAGACCATCAACTAAAACAGCACTTTTTCCGTCAAGGCCGTGGATATGGGGTGCACCACCGACCATACCAAGCAGAGAAAAATCTTCAGTGATCCTGTATTCCAATCCCACCCGCGCAAAGAGATGATTGGCAGGATCATATTGTCTGAAATACCCAGCGTCAGCCAGAAAACCAAACCTGCTGATTCCGGTTACGGTGACATTACACTGATCGGTTGCTGATTGGCTGGTTTTGTCATCGAAGAGTGTTGCATGGAGAGTATTCACGCCACAGGGAACAAGCGCATCCCCCTGGAGGCCATTGAGGGTCTGCCTGCTCACAACAGTCCCCTGCTCATCTGTAAACGTAATCTCCATTCTCTCAATTGTTCCATCCTTGTCCTCTGAATCGGTGGCATCAATTCTGATACGCTGTCCACAGAAGGCTTTGACCGGTGCAACCGTCATGGTACAACGGGGAGCCTGATTAACCGGCGGCTCTACTTTCCGCTCCGGTGGTTCAGATACAACGGCAGCAGTTTTCGGCAGAAGAGCAGTCCCGGCGAGGGCTATATTCCCACATCCGGCCGGAACCACAAAGGTATAACGTCTGCCTTTGTTATCTATGAAAAAAGTATAGCCCGGAAACGGTTTTTCGCCACCCCAGGTCACATCCCTGACTACACGAACCCGGCCTTTGCCCTTCTTTTTGAAAAGCATCCAGTCAAGTTTTGTCCCCCGGGAAAATTCCGCCTTTTTTATGGGAACAGTCATAATCTGCTCCATAAAGGCGGAATAGAGGCTCCCCTGTGAAGTCAGGTTAAAGCCGTCCCTAACATCAGCAGCCCTGGTTTGAACCATTGATCTCAATTCTTCCACCGATGTCAGCGGCGGCTGATAAAAAGGGCTTCTGCCGATTACTTTTAAAGTCATGGCAGCTTGAGAACCACCGGCCGGCAGCAAGAACAGCATGACAGATATGATTATAAACAGTTTCAGTTTCACAACAACCTCCATTACAAATTATTCTTTTATAATTACCGATAGTTATATATCAGCATTGACAAATAAAACACGATTACGTTTTAATTCAGATTCGACTGAAGAAAGAGAACCTTATCAGATTGAATATACGGAAGAAAACAAAACCTGAATCCAGCATTTCAGAAAATCCAGGCTCTCGCAGGCTCGCTTACCCGCTTCACAATCAATGATATGAGAAGCATATTATACGTTAGCGCCATTGAACCTCGCGTCTCCGGAAGGCACCTTAAAAACAGGTCTCAGAGAAGATCACCACACCGGTTGCAGTATAAATTATTATTAATAAATATACCAGTAAACATTCGGTAAATATCTATTTAATTTGTCAGGGTATTTTGAAAAATCAGATTTTTCGTTCGAGGTCTTCAGCACGATAACCGGAGGCTTTAATGTCCAGTCTTTTCATGATTTTCTGAAGTGCCCCCCGGGACAGCCCGGAAATTTCAGCACTCTTCGTGACGTTTCCTCCGGTTTTTTTAAGAATAGACGCAATATAGCGGGTAGTGAAGGAATCGACCAATCCCTGTTTAGCCTGCTTATAGGTCATATCCTCTATTGCGTAGGCAAATGGCGACAAATCCGTACTGTCACGAAAAGGCTGGGGGGGGTTTTCAACGAAATTGAGGTCTTCCAGTTGAATAACCTGGCCGGGACAGAACATGACAATACGCCTTACAACATTCTGCAGCTCCCGGACATTGCCGGGCCAGTCCCGACCAACCAGAGCCGACACGGCCCGCTGGCAGAACGTCTTTGGCGTAATCTGCAGTTCGTCACAGACCCTGGCCGTAAAATGATGGATGAGTTCCGGAATATCCTCCCTCATGTTTCTCAGGGACGGAGTATTGAGTGTAACCACGTTCAAGCGGTAAAACAGGTCCTCCCTGAAACGTTTTTCCGCTATCATCTCCTCCAGATCCAGGTTAGTCAGAGCCAGAATACGCACATCTATTTTCTGTTCCATGGAATCCCCAAGAGGTCTGATCTCCTGCTCCTGAAGAACCCTCAACAGTTTTGACTGGATGGACAGGGGCAGATCTCCCACCTCGTCCAGGCAGATAGTTCCCCCGTCTGCTTCGGCAAACAGCCCTTTTTTGGACTGATGGGCGTCGGTAAAGGCACCCTTTGTGTGACCGAACAATTCGCTTTCAAGAAGATTTTCAGGAATCGCGGGACAGTTCACCATCACAAGAGGTCCTTCACACCTTTCACTGATCGTATGTATGGCCCTTGCAGTGAGCTCTTTGCCGGTACCGGATTCACCCCGAACAAGGGTCGTATAATTTGATTTTGCTATTATCTCAAGCTTATAGAGAAAATCCCGCATCACCGGAGAAGAACCGACAAAACCATTGTCTGCCGACACCTGCTTAACTTTCTGCCTGAGAGCATAATTTTCCCTGATGAGCCAGTTCCGCTCAAGTCCTTTCTGAACCACACGGCAGAGCAACTGATTTTCAAAAGGTTTTGAAATGAAATCATAAGCCCCCGCCTTAATGGCTTCAACTGCCATTTCAATGGACCCGTATCCGGTCATCATAATTACGGTCATCCACGGGTCGCACTCCTGCAACTCAACCAGCAGTTCAAGGCCGCTCTTGCCCTCCATCTTGATATCCAGCAGTGCCAGGTCAAAGGTGATATCCCGAACCACGTGCAGTGCCTCTTCAGCATTCCCGCATATCACCGTTTCAATTTCCGGCATTTTGCGAGCCAGAACCCGCTGCAGACCGGTCCGCATATCATATTCATCATCCACAATGAGGATCTTTACATCACTCATCCAGACTCTCCCGGTAGCACTCACCGATTCAGGGACATCCCAGGTACAGGCAGGGTAATAATAAACCTGGTCATTTCACCACTACTCTCAACCCGAATTTCCCCCCCGTGATCATGAATGATCCCATAACTCACAGAAAGCCCGAGGCCGGTTCCCTTACCCGGGGCCTTAGTGGTAAAAAACGGATCGAAAATTTTATCGTACAGCTCCGGGGGAATCCCGCAGCCGTTATCAGCCACAATAATCACTACTTCTCCAGTCTGCTCATCATATCCTGTTGAAATGATGATTCTACCCTCTTTTTCAATAGCCTGGGCACTGTTCAGCAGCAGATTGAGAATAACCTGCTTGAACCTGTCAATATCGAGTTCCATTGCCGGAACCCCGTCATCAAGATCCGTTTCCACACGGATGGACTGCAGTTCAAGCTGGTTCAGTGACATTGACACCACTTCCAGAACGAGCTCATTGATTGAGGCAAGGGCGAGGGCCGGTTTGGTATGGCGGGCAAACCGGAGCAGATCGGAGATAATATTTCTGCAATTCCCGGCATGTTTTTCTATAATTTCAAGATCCGCACGGGATTCAGGAGAAAGTTCATCATCCTTTAACAAGTCAATATGACAAAGAATAACCCCAAGAGGATTATTAATTTCATGGGCGACACCTGCCGCCAGCTGGCCCATGGAAACCAGTTTTTCCGTCTGTTGTATTTTCAACTCGAGTTTTTTCTGCTCCGTAATATCCTTGACATAACAGACTATACTTTTTACGGCTCTTGATTCATCGGTTACCGGATAAAAATAAATTAGAAATATCTCTCCACTCTCAATCTGTACCTCCCGGCTGACTGGCTTATCGGCAAGTCCATGCAGCAGTTCAGTGCATCGGGCCAGGGGACAGACAGCCTGTAGAGCCAGATCAGAGATATTACGTCCCAGCACAGCATCCATTTCAAGGCCATATCGTTGCAGGAAAGCCCGGTTGACTATCTTGATCCTGCCCGATTTCCGGCTCAGGAGAACCACAGGATCGGTTATACCATCGAATACGGATTGCAGCAGCTCTTTGGACCTCAGAATCTGTGCGGCATACTGTTCCACTGTCTGCCTGCTCTTTTCAAGGTGATCCACAATAGTTTGAGCTGTCTCTGTCAATTCCTCAATCTCGTCAAGGGTCTGGGATTTTTCCAACAATGCCAGTCCCTTCTCATCCCTGAGACTTGTCCGGAAAACATTAAGCAACAGGCGGAGATTCTGGGCAATCAGGCGGTTGAAAAAAAGACTGATGATGGCATAGAGAAAAATAATAGAGGGAATAACCCCGGAAAAAACGATAAAGGCAATCTCCTTAATCTTCAGAAGGTTAATATCCACAGGCAACCCCACACTGATCACTCCGGCGACCTCCCCCTCCTTTCTGTGAAACCCGCCGTTGCCGCCATAAATCCTGAGTAATTTTTCGGGGGCGTCCTCAGGCTTGCCATGGCAATGGAGGCAGGTTTTCTTGAAAACAACAGGCTGGAACCGCATAAATACCCTTTGCCCCGATTCATTCTCAATAATCTTCTGCCATTCATCAACATGGGGGTTTTCTGCAAAATAGGTGATCATTTCCCTCTCAATCGGATTGGCCTCATAGTCGGGATTTCTGGCATTGATGGATACCCGCCGGTAGGTAAAATCATCCACCTCCATATTGACTCTTTCCATAATGGCCCGACTGATATAGGAGGAAGACATGGCCTCGAGAATAAACTCATCGGCCCCGATCACACTGTACATCCTGGGGCGCAGAACTTCCCGGACATAACTGCGACTGGCATCCATGGCAGTCATGATCAGAGCAGCCTTCTGGTAAGCCTCATCTTCCAGTATTTCCTTTTGCTGAAAATAAATCGTAATGGAGGCAAGACCGGAAAAAAACACAAGAATGGCCCCAAGACCCAGCAGGAATTTCGTCTGGATACCGGATTGCCTTTTCTGTCGTCTGTTTTCCATGGCGTTCATAATACACCAAATGAAAGAAAAAAATGCAGAGGATTACTTCATAAAAAAGACATAGCCGACAATAATGAGGAGAATAACAAACAGCTCAACAATTGTAATACGAATGATCATCAGGGAAATTTTTCGCTGGGAAGGATTCATCTTCAAAATAATCCGATCCATAATAGTCCGGAAAAGGAGCGTAACCGGATTGGTTTTCAGGTACAGCCGCAAATACTCCTTTATACTTCGCAACCAGAGAACGACATGTCTCTCCTCATCCTCAGATGGCTCACGGGAATAAAAAACCTGAGCCGAAACTGTAGAACCCTTCCCTGAAATAATAATCCTGTGCCAGTAATGGTCGGTGATCTCGATTACAATTGTATTGTCCGAAACAAATGTTCCTGAAAACACAAAAGGAGTGCCGCTTCCATGATCCTCGCCCTCCAGAGAGAATGCCCTTTGTTTCAAAGAGAACTGTTTGATATTCCAGTGGGGATTCAATCTGAAGAATTGTTCCGCAGAAACCTTTTGCAGAAGTTCAGCCCCGGACCTGCCATTGAACGGCAGATATAAGTCATATTCTTTTTTCATATAATCGTCAATCAACAGACATAGCAGCGGAAATTGGCGCCCTCATGGTGCAATTAAAACAGGACAGGGAAGAAGAGGATGGAGCTTCCTGTTGGAAATGGTATCGGCAAGCCCTTTTTCCATCACAAGAGAAGTCAGCCGCCGGGGCTTTTTACGGAACGGACCCATTACAATAATATCACAACCCGTTTTTTCGGCAACTTCACAGATTGTTTCTTCAATGGGACCGACAATTTTCATAAACCTGACTTTTTCCGCCAGGGGATGTTCTTTTTTCAAACGGTTCCAGTCCTCTTCAATTTCACGACTGAGCTGTTCCTGGACATAATCCTTGAAACGCGTTCTGGTGGTCGAGGTATTCAGCCAGTCATCGGATGACATTTTACTCCAGTCACTGTCAATCACGGTCAGCACCACGATTCTTTCCAGGCTTAAATAATCAACCATTTTTTCAAAAACCAGGTTCTCAGCTTTCCTTGCTCCGGGACTGCCGTGTGTGCAGAGCAGTATTTTTTTGAACATTTTCTTCTCCATGGCCCTGTGATAAGAAAGCGATGGTTCCTCCATGGAAACCACCGCCATTTTCATTGGGAATGACTACCTGTACCCTTTCCGGCTCACATCCATTTTGTGAAAACCAAAACCACAAAGGTGGTTATAAGGCAGAATATGAGAGCAGTTAAATCTTCCGCCCGCTCACTGTTGAATACGGAAAGTGCCCGCTCCTCCAGCTCCTCAACATTTTCATCATCTTTTATTTTTTCACTCATTTTTCATCTCCTCATCAATGCAGAACAACATCTTTTACGAGCCAGAGAACAACAAAAAACGACAGCGTCGCCTTCATGATTCCTGATATACCGCCAATCACCAGCGGCCAGCCACCGGCCTGAAAAATAGCCTTCTTCGTAATCTGCATGCCGAGTCCTATCAGGCCAAAGGCGAAAAACCAGATCATGCAGTCCGTGAGGGTTGAAACTGTTTTTGATTTTTTATGAACCTGCTTGACAGCATGTTTTATAACACTGGTCACATTTTTATCCAGAGACAGTTTTTTTGCCTTGGCGGCTGCCAGAATGGATTCCAGCTGTACCATTCTTGCCTGACCGGTCTTGTCAAAAACCTTTTTATCACCACGATCATCAAAATTTCCGGCGATCTGACGCTGTTTATGCAGATTTTCAACCGCTTCCATCTGGGAGGCTGACAGTCCGGTAACAGTTCCGGATGCCAGAGCCTTGTCAAGAACATTCCATTCATCCTCCGTAATCTGGCTCCTGTCGTTATAGCTGACATCAATGAATTTGCCTTTATAATGCTGTGGTGGAGAAAAAAGCCCCATGGATGACATGAAAAAGAGCAGGAGAAAACCAAGAATAAAAATGGGAAACTTGTCAATGACAACTGTCTTGAAACTCAGCTTCTGGCCACTCTCTTTCCCAAACCATGTGGCTAAAACCAGTACAATGATGGGCAGAAAGAGAACCCGTGTAATATTGAATATCTCTGCAACTTTCAGGGTTTTGATATCAACAGCATCGAAAGCAAGAGCAGCTGCAGCCACCTGAGCAGAATTAAGGATTCCCGTACCGGCCCAGGCTCCAAACTGAACGGGATTCATACCAACCATTTTGCCCACAGTGGGAAATATAAACATGCAGAGAATGCCAAAGGAAAGTATGGTTCCGATGGTATAGGCCATCTCCTCACTCTTTGCCTTGACCACGGGGGCAACAGCAACAGTGGCCGAAACACCGCAGACACCCATGCCGGCAGAGAGTACTCCGGTCATTGTTTTAGGTTGATTGAAAATCTTCCCAAGCCAGAGAACAAGAAAAACCGTGCCAAGGACAAAAATACCGATCAACCAGATACTGTAGATCCCCAGTTTCGCAAGTTCAGCAAAACTGTACCGCGCGCCCAGCATAATGACACCCATTTTCAGGACAAACCTCGCACACTTAACTCCCGGAGCAGCAAATTTCGGGATACCAATGGTATTGGTGACGAAAACACCAACCAGCAACCCGAGAACAACATAATTCAGGTTGAGAATTTTATAGGCATTAAAACCAATCACCGGCGCCAGCGCCTTGGTCCAGATCTTTACCATCGGTTCAAGATACCAGCGAATAACCATGGCCAGTACCAGCATAAGAATAATACCACCGACGATCTGAAGAAAGAACCTGTCAAACAGGGTATTTCCAGGCTCACGAAATGTGTTTATCAACGCTCCCAGAAAGCCGAAGGCAGCAACGATAAAACACATCGTCACCTGAAAATCCATGGTCTTATGGGTATGCAGATATTTCATAGTAGGCAGTAATGCCCCGGTCATTGCTATCAGACCATAAATCAGCAGGATACCGCTCATCACAAAAAGCGGCATATTGTCTTTAATACGGGATGCCATTCATTTCCTCCTTTTGTAAGAATTAGTCCGGACTAGACAGCACATTGCTTTTTCCGGATATTACGTGCATTTCTCTTACAAGAGCAAACCATGTGCCAGAAGAAAAAATTGACATTATAATTTTTTATCGTTTTATTTCGGGTAAATAGTAGTATTCCATTTTCCCGGGAACAGTGAAAATGGAATATAAAAGGATCACAATGTAGACACTGCCGCCCAGAGTAACCACTGATATCGGAAAAGTCCCTGCCGCCAGGGGGAATAAAAAAATAAAAGCTTGCTTTCCACGCCGACATACATTATTATGCTTTGTTTAATCATTGAAAATCAGATCAAACAAAGTATTACTCGTCACCCCTTCTGCAGTTTTCCTGCAGTCCTGATGCCGATAAAGACTCTGGCCGATCACAACCTCTGGAGAAGCTGAGTGAAACTTTTTATCGGCAATTTACCTTATGACATCACAGAACCCGAAGTTCTGGAACTCTTCAGCACCTATGGTGAGGTAGTTAATGCAAGCCTGGTGACAGATCACTTCTCAGGTCGCTCGAAAGGTTTTGCCTTTGTGGAAATGGCTACAAGGTCTGAAGGTCATCGGGCGATGGAAACACTCAACAAGAAAGAATACAGACATAGACAGCTTGTCTGCAATGAGGCCAAGCCTCAGAAAAAAGGTAAACGCCGCAGATAAACGCCGAATACAGAAGGCTGCCCCCCTTCCTTATTAGATAATAAATAGTTACAAATAAAGTAACTACTCACAGGGGTAGCAATTATATGATTTTATTACCTCTGAACTGTAATTGCTCACAGGTGCCACAGATTTTTGCAGGCTCTTTTGTTTGCTAGAGCCTACCTATGCGGACAAAAGAGACCGTGAAAAGCTGGGGTACCTGTGAGCAATTACCAAATAAATATATTTCAGCCACATCTCTTCACCATGAAGAGATGTGGCAGCACACTCAGCCGGCAATACGGTTGAAGCCGATAAACCTCAGTCGGTTATCAGCAATTCACAAAACGGGAAAGAATCCCAAATACACAGGAGTATCAGCAATGGCAGATGGAACAGTAAAATGGTTTAATGACGCAAAAGGTTTTGGCTTTATCGAGCAGGATGGAGGTCAGGATGTTTTCGTTCATCATTCCGCCATCCAGGCAGACGGTTTTAAATCCCTCGACGAAGGCGAGCGCGTCAGTTTTGATGTTGTCGACGGACAGAAAGGCCCCGCCGCACAAAACGTTATAAAGCTCTAACCCGAACTGCTCATATTTTTATGAGCAATCAGGACTGATTTTGAATTTTCGGGCAGCCGCTCACGAATTCAGAAAAAAAGGATTTACAGCATCGGCTGTAAATCCTTTTTTTTATATTTGGAGCCAGCAAGCGGGATCGAACCGCTGGCCTGCGCTTTACGAGAGCGCCGCTCTACCAACTGAGCTATGCTGGCAATTTTCCTTTTCCAAACCTGGATAAAATCAGTACGCCTATATATCAGGTAATCGGAAAAAGTTCAACTGTTACCTTGATTTTCCCCCGAACCAACAGCGAAGATGTGGATATTCTTTACAGAATATGTTTTTTTAATGAACCTGCTATAAACCTCCGTTTATTTAGAAATGTATCTGCTCCATCATAGGGATCAAAAACAAATATCGAAAATTGAAAATAATGAAATGCGGATTCCCGCCATATAGCCATATCCTGCTGACACTCACCCTTCCGGTTTTCCTGTTCTGTCTTTCCTCCTGTCAGGAACAGGTTCAAAACAGGGAAAACAGTTGCAGGAGTTGCCACACCATGAAACTCGACAGAGATCACCAGACAGGCTGTACAACCTGTCACGATGGTAACAGCCGGAGCAGGAAAAAAGATGTGGCCCATTTCAATATGGTTCGCCATCCTTCCCATCCGGACAATATGGAGAAACGTTGTGGCGGATGTCATGAAGACGCTGTAAAAGACGTGCGCCACTCCCTCCATTTCACCCTGAAAAATAGCACAAACCTGTTCAGACAGGCCTTTGGCGCCGAAATTCAACTTGATTCATTTCTTGAAACACCACAACACGACAAAATAAAAACAACCCTTGATCTTGCCGACGATCTCCTGCGACGAAGATGTTTCAGATGTCATCCCTATTCCGCCGGTGATAATTATCCAGCCACCCACCGGGGAACAGGATGCGCAGCCTGCCACCTCAAACGGGAAGACGGCAGGTTCTCCCATGTCTTCAGCAGTCCCGGGGATAAAAACTGTCTGTCCTGTCATTACGGCAACAGGGTCGGTGCCGATTATTACGGCCGGTTTGAACATGATTTCAACAACGAATATCGAACCCCGTACAGAACAGATGATCCACAACCCCGCCCCTATGGTCTCGAATTCCACCAGCTTCAGCCTGATATTCACCAGAAGCGCGGTCTGCTCTGTATTGACTGCCATTCCGGCTCATCACTGATGAACGTAGGCGAAGGGCGGAAAATCACGACCTGTGCAGACTGTCATTGGAAAACACAGCTTGACGAAATACTGCCGCCCAGAATAACCAGAAAGGACAGCGGTTATTTCCTGTTATCCGCTACCGGCAAGGTCCATCGCATCCCTCTCCTGGAAAACAAAGCACATTTTCAGAATAAAACGGAGGAACCGAACCAAATAGACGGACCACCACAGCCACATGACAATCCTAATTCGACAAAACGGCCTTTAATAAAAAAAATATCCTGCCAGGTCTGTCATGCCCGGTGGAGTTTCAATGATTTCGGCAGACATTTCCTCAGGTCAGATACCGACGATTTTGATCCATGGATCTTTCTGACCAGACAGGGAAGCTCGGAGATAGAAGATATACTGACCAATAATACAGATTATGACAGGGAAGAACTCCCCCCTGAAATGGCAGACAAGATTAACGGCAGGAAAAAAATCGGACTCTGGTACAAAGGATATGGTATGCGCCGCTGGCAGCCGGTTTTGCTTGACCGAGATAAAAATGGTACACTCACAACTGTAAGACCTGCACTTGATTACTTTTTATCTTGGATTGATGAAGAAGAGAAAGTCCGCATTGACTCTCAAAAAGCCAACTCAAAACATAACGGACTACGCCCCTATACGCCCCACACTACCGGTGCAGCCGGACTCTTCTATAAAAATCGTATCAGTACTTTTCTAAAAAATGAAACCAGGCAGCAATAATTTCAACAGACAGCATACTTTCAGAATTACATTTCTCCTGATCATCTTCTGTTCTCTCTGGCTGACAGACCGGGTTGAGTCCGCCACCCGACGCCATCATACGCAGAAACCCTATGTAATCAATGCAAAACGGTATTATCCCATTCCTTCCGCCTCCGGATTTATCCAGACGGGCCTTGCATCATGGTATGGTCGTGATTTTCATGGCCGCAGGACTTCCAACGGTGAAATATACAATATGTATTCCATGACCGCTGCTCACAAAACCCTGCCGATGAATACCATGCTGCTGGTAAAAAACCTGCACAACGGTCGGGAAACCGTAGTGCGGGTCAATGACCGGGGACCATTCATCCGGGGAAGAATTATTGACCTGAGCTACAGGGCCGCCAAAAAAATAGGCCTGGTAAGTGAAGGGGTTGCCAGGGTCAAAATTGTGGCTCTGGCTGAAAAAAGATCATCATATCCGGATTTCAATTCCGGAGAATTCTATGTACAGATTGGTGCCTTTGCCCGGAAGATCAACGCGTTGAAACTGCAGAAACGGTTTACCGACGCGGGACATACAACAGTAATCCAAAAATACTATGGCCCCCTGTCGATACTCTACAGGGTCCAGGTCTATGTGGGAACAACCCTGAAAAATGCAAGAAGAGCCGAAAAGGCCCTGCATGATTATGGTTACAAAGGAGCTTTTATTATAGCCCGATGACTATCCATGTGACGTTATTGCTCATATGCACCCCTGACCGGGCAACGCAGATACCGGGCCTGAAAACCATTCATGGACAGGGATTAACTATATGTTTTGGCAATAAATTTTCCCCATAACCTCTTTTAATAGCCTATGATTTTTTATCCCAGGCGCACTCTCCACACCGGAGTTGATATCCACCGCATAGGGATTCACCGAAGCTATTGCGGCACCGATATTTTGTCCATTCAATCCTCCGGCAAGCACGACAGGAAGACGTAAAACCAGTCTTCTGATTATAGACCAGTCAAATGCTTTTCCCGTTCCTCCCTTCTCCCCCTTCACCCAGGTATCCAAAAGAAAACCATCGACACAATCTTCATAGGGAGTAAAATCTTCCGTAACAGATAGCTCGCTTACCCGGAAAGCCTTTAGAAGTTTCACATGGGGAAGATTCTCCCTGAGATTCTTACAATAGGGCACAGATTCATCGCCATGGAGCTGCAGATGGGAAAATCCGATTGTTCCAACCAGAGATATAAGCCGGTCAGGTTCTTCATTCACCACAACCCCGACCCGATCAACAAAAGGAGACAGGCTGTCACAGATCTTCTTTGCTTTTTCGGCGGAAATATACCGGGGACTGGGTTTATATAGAATAAATCCAAGGGCATCAACACCATAGTTCACGGCGACAGCAGCATCTTCCAATCTGGTCGTACCACACATCTTTACCCTTGTTCTGGCAACAGAATTCACCCTCTCCTCAGCTCCCTCAGCAATCCGGAATCACTCCCCGCCCGCATCAGGGTCTCACCGATCAGGGCAGCACTTACCCCGGCTTCCCTGAGACGGACAATATCCTCTGCAGTTCGAAGTCCGGACTCACTGACAACAGGAATTTCAACCGGAATCATTTTTTTCAGACGAAAAGTTGTTTCCAGATCCATAGAGAAATCTTTCAGGTTCCTGTTATTTATCCCGATCAGATCAGCTCCGGATTCAATGGCCAGCTCTGTTTCTTTTTCATTATGCACCTCCACCAGGGAATCCATGCCATATTCCGTGGCACACAGTCGAAACTCCTGCAACCTGGATCTGTCAAGGATTGCTGCTATCAGCAGAACAGCATCAGCACCATGTAAAGCAGCCTCCCTGATCTGCACCTCATCGATCATAAAATCTTTTCTCAACACCGGCAGCTTCACACTTTGCCGCACCTGCATGAGATAGAGCAGTGAACCCTGGAAATAATCGACGTCAGTGAGCACTGAAACGGCGGCCGCACCATTTTTTTCATAATTTTCAGCAACACGGACGGGCTCAAAATTCTCACTGATAACACCCTTGGACGGGGAGGCTTTTTTTACCTCGGCAATAATGGAAACGGCAGGAGAGGAAACTAACGCATTTCGAAATCCACGAGGGGATTCTACCTCATTTTTCCTGAAAGAAGGGGGCAATTGAATGCCCTCTTTTTTCAGGGAAGCAACTTCTTTTTTCTTAGTTTCTACAATGGTGTCCAGGATCATCGTCAGCAGATTTTTTGTTTTTTAACGGAAGGGCAACGTTACATCAATATTTCAGAGTGGCCTCAAGACTTAACCATGTGGCATGGTTCATAGGAAGAGCACCTTACCTGTTTTTCAAAAAATCTTCAACGAATCACACCTCTCCCGGGTTGTTATAAATTTCAGGATAACTTGAGTAATTTGAATCTTCACCGGTTCAGATTTTTTTCCGGTTAAGTACAAAGCTTATCATCGCGGAAAGGGTGATAAACATGACAATCATAAACGAAACAGCATTCAGAACAGGCGTTGAACTGAATTTAATGCGTGAATAAAGGTCAACCGGCAGGGTCGGGTCAGAGCCGATAAGAAAAATTGTTGTATTGAAGTTTGAAAAACTGATCAAAAATGTGACCACAAAGGCACCGATAATGGCAGGGCGCAGGAACGGGATGGTTATAAGCCTGATCACCTCAAGCCGGGTTGCCCGCAGGCTGAGTGCAGCTTCCTCCAACACCTTGTCAAATTTCTTCAATCGGGCACCCACCAGAAGCATCACATAGGTTGCTCCGAAAGAAAACTGCCCGATAACAACCAGCCAGAACCCAGGGCTTAGAAATTCCATGTTCCAGCCGAAGGTCTCCTCCATATAGGTCCCGGTATACGTTGAAGTGAGCAATATCGAAATACCAAGCACTACCCCGGGAATAACCAGAGGAGCAAGAGCGAGAAAATAGAGCATCCCTTTGAACCTGAACTTTTCCTCTTCAAAAAGCAGTGCTGCAATGGTGCCGACAATGGTAGAAAACATGGCCACAAAAAAACCGGTTTCCACACTTGTCCAGACACTCATCATCAGGTCGGGATCTTTAAACAGGCCAAGCCGGTCATCCGTATCCGCAAAAAACCAGTCCAGGGAAAATCCGTTCCAGGGCAGGGCAATGAAATTCGAATCATTAAATGCCAGCACACAGATCGTAACCAGTGGCATGATAAGAAAGATATAAAACAGTAAAATATAAAAAGAATACCCAACCTTATATAGCCGTGAGCATGGTAATGTACGTATCATGATCCAACCTTCTCAAGTTTTTGTCCCGTCAATTTCAGGGCGATCCAGATAATGGTAGATGACAACATAAGCAGCAGAAAACCAAAGGCAGCTCCCTCGTTCCAGTTGAAGGTGGCCAGAAATTTATTGTAGATCTGCTCCGTAAACCAGAGAGAACTTTTTCCACCCAGAATATTGGGCGCAACATAGTCACCAATCACCAGCATAAATACGATAATTCCCCCGGAAGCAATTCCTGGAGTAGTATAGGGGATAATAATCCGGTAGAAAATTGTCCATTTGGAAGCGCCGAGGTCGCTTGCAGCCTCAATCAGGGAATCATCGAGACTTTCAAGAGCGGACATCATGGGGACGATCATAAAGAGCATGGACATATAGAGCAGACCAATAGTCATGCTGAAACTGTTATACAACATGGGAAGAGGCGTGTCTATCAGGCCGATCCGCATCAGAAAATTATTAATAATTCCACTGTCACTGAGCAGAATCATCCATCCGTAAATGGTGACCAGCTCTCCGATCCATATGGGGATCAAAAGCAACAACACCATAAAACTGCTATATTTTTTTGCCACAACCTTGGTCAGATAGAATGCCACCGGAAAGGTAACCACAAAGGCAAGAAAAGTAACGCCGATGGAATAAACTGCCGTCTCAACGAAGGTGAGCCAGTAAATCTGGTCCTCAAAAAAAGCAAGATAATTGTTCAGGGAAAAAATCATCGTCCCTTCATCGGTTTCAAACCGGAAAGAACGAAAAAACATATCCAGATGCGGAACAACGATCAGCATTACAAGCCATAAAAGGACAGGTACCAGCAAGAGATAAAACGTGCCGCTTCTTTTTTTCATATCTTCAGTCCCGATAACATTTTAAATCATCATAATGAATACCAACCTGCAGTTCATCACCTTCCTTAAGATCTTCAAACTGTGCATTCTGAGGAAGAGAGATCAGAACATCATCATTACCGTTGCTGATATTTGCAGATATTTTCGTGTTGGAACCGTCAAAAAGAATAGCCTTGATCTTCATATCAATGAGTTCCACATCCTCAAGATCGGGGGACGGGTTCAGGATAAAGGCTTCCGGTCTCATGAAAAGCTTGCGTGGTTGAAAATCCAGGCCAGGTCTTTTCAACCTGCAACCGCTCTCGGTAACAAGTACGCCGTCACTGTAGCCGGCAACCGAAAACTCATTACTTTCACCGACAAATCCGGCAACAAAGGAGGTTTTAGGGTTTTTGTAGAGGTTTTTCGGCGTATCGATCTGTTCGAAGCGACCTTCGTTCATCACGGCAACTTTATCGCTCATAACCAGCGCTTCCGATTGATCGTGGGTAATGTAAATAAAAGTGGTTCCTATCTCTTTCTGAAGGACTTTGAGTTCAATTTTCATATGTTCCCGCAGTTTTCTATCCAGTGCGCCCAGAGGCTCATCCAAAAGAAGAATAGACGGCCTGAGCACCAGAGACCGGGCAATAGCCACCCGTTGACGTTGGCCACCGGATAGATCGGTCACCTTTTTCGTTTCAAATCCAACAAGACCGACCCGCTCAAGCATCTCTGCCACTCGGTGTTTGATCTCCTGCTTTGGCAATTTCTGTCTCTGCAGACCAAAGGCAACATTTTTTTCCACATTCATCATGGGGAAAAGGGCTAAATTCTGAAAAACAATATTGACCGGTCGTTTTTCAGGTGGAATGCCTCTCATGGACTCTCCGCGGATAAACAGTTCTCCATCTGTCTCCTCTTCAAAGCCTGCAATCATCCGCAGCAGTGTAGTTTTTCCACAACCGGAACCACCGAGAATAGAAAAGAAACCACCATCATCCACAGTAAAACTTACCGAGTCTACTGCTGTAAAATCCCCGAATTTCTTTGTGATATTTTTTATTTCCAGAACATATCTCATGCTTATTCCTGAGAAGTATCATTTTTGAATAGAAGCCATTTAAACCCCGGGTCAATCCCCGGTAACATGGATCGGGATTACTCCGGATAGTCCAGCATGGCCTGGCCCAACAGCTCAGTCGTTTTTACCCTTGGGGTACAACAGGGCAAGAAAAAACCGACTGGGGTAATTTGACTTTCAGTACCAGAATTATCCAATACAGGAAAGAAATCTGCCTGCAACAGGATAAATCACCTCCTGAATCCGTGGCTGCCCAGTGAAAAAGCAACACAAAGTTCACGGATTCAGGAAGAAGACCTCTGTCAGAATACCTTGTGGCTATTTGGCAGCCTTGATCCTGTCCAGGACCTTTGCTTCAATTGTTTCAAAACCTTCAGGAACAGGCGGGTGCCATTTGATGTTATCTAGCACCTCTGGGGGAAATGACCTGCTGAAATTGGCCTTGATATCTTCATTCAGATATTTGATGGCATCGGCGGAAGCCGTACCGTAGCCTTCCTTGTTTGTGAAGTACGCAGCATTTTTAGGTTCCAGCATAAAATTAATCCACTTATATGCCGCATCAAGATTCTTAGATTTTGCAGGAATCGCAAAGGTATCTATCCACCCAAGGGCACCACTTTTGGGCGCGATAAAGTCTATGTCAGGGTTGGTCTTATGCAGGCTCCAGCCCTTACCGTCCCAACCGGAAATAACCCATGCGTCGCCACTCTTAATGATTGCAACCTGAGTATCACCACTGGTCCAGTAATTTTTCACCAGTTTCTTACCGTCAATAAGAGTCTTTTCAACTCTCTTCATCAGGGCTCGATAAGCGTTGATATCATTATACAGTGCAAATGGATTTTCCCCGAGACCGAAGGCCGTGGCGATCAGCAGCGGTCTTTTCAACCTGTAGGAAATTTTTCCGGCATATTTCGGATTCCACAGATCCGACCAGTCTTTTGCATCCGGGGCCATTTTCTGGTTGACGATCATACCGGTTGTTCCATAACAGAATGGTACTGCATAAGCCTTCCCGTCATATGCACTGTTTTTCTTGACTGCCTCAACCATGGAAGCGGTCAGCTGAGCAGTATTTACCCGACTGAAATCGATCGGCTGGTAAACCGGGAATTTTGCCTGAACAAAAGAGATCCTGTCCTGGCTGGGCTGAGCAAGATCAAATCCTCCACCGCGGGTGGCCCTGAGCTTGGCAATCATCTCCTCATTATTGGAATAGGTGATCTTGACATCAATACCTGTCTGCGCTTCAAAATCCTTTACCAGTTTGGCGGGTGCATATCCCTTCCAGGTCAAAAGCCTCAGGGTGTTTTTTGCCACAGCACCATTGGCAATAAACAAGAGTGCAACCGTACAGATCAATACCAGTTTTTTCATCTTTTAATCCCCTTTTTATTCAGGTTTTTTTAAAACGTGTATACACTTCCGGCAATACACGCCTCTCCACAACTCCTAAATTCAGATAATGTGACTCAATTCATTTTCTCCGGCTGAAGTTCGACACCGGGGCACTGTAATGATCGAGTATTATGATTATATTATAAAACTGTTATGACTTTCTTCAGGAAACACCTTTGATTGTTACCACAATTTTATTGGCCGAACAAGAATTTTTGCACTCCCTGGCGCCCTGTAACAGTCTCACCCCAGTGCAATCATTTTTTCCTGCTTCACCTTTTTATGCAGGGTTCAGCAAAAAAGTGAATCACTTTTTCATTGACTGTTCGGTCATTATTATTTAACATACGGCTACTAACTTCAACAAACAACTTACAGGAAGAAAAAATGAAGAGTAACAACAGCAGCAGCGCACTCCTGGCAGATGGTGATATTGCCATAATCGGTGGTGGAGTTGTGGGATGTGCAGTTGCCCGACGAATGGCTCTCGAAGGAGCTTCTGTGATTCTCCTGGAAAAAGCGTCTGATATTCTCGATGGTGCCAGTAAGGGGAACAGTGCAATCCTCCATACCGGTTTTGATGCACCTCCAGGATCCCTGGAATTAAAATGTGTACAGGAAGGACATGCGGAATATCTTTCTATCTGCAAAGCCATGAACCTGCCGATCCGAAAAACCGGAGCCCTTGTCACAGCCTGGAACCATGAGGAAGAGGAAAGACTTGCCGGCGTCCTGAAAAAAGGACTTGAGAACGGGGTCGAGGACCTGAAACTTCTCGGCAGAGCAGAAATCCGCAAAATTGAACCCAACCTGGACAGCAATGTACGTGCCGCAATCAGTGTACCGAGAGAATATGTAATTGATCCCTGGTCTGCCCCGCTCGCCTACCTGCTGCAGGCAGTAGAAAACGGAGGCAAGGCACTTTTTAATGCCGAAGTCACCGGTGGAGAATTTGATGGCAGTCACTGGTTGTTGAAAACCGGGCGTGGAACTGTCCGGGCACAATATGTGATCAACTGTGCAGGTCTTTACGGCGATATAGTCGACCATGCTGTTCTGGGTAACAGTGAATTCACGATCAAGCCAAGAAAGGGTCAGTTTGTGGTTTTTGATATGGCCGCTTCAAAACTGATCAATTCCGTCATTTTGCCTGTTCCTTCAGAACGGACAAAGGGAATTGTCCTTTTTCCCACCATATTCGGCAACATGATGGTTGGACCTACAGCCGAAGATCAGGATTCCCGTGATGATGCATCCGTCACCGAAGATGTCCTGAACATGCTGGTTGAAAAAGCCGTCACGATGCTGCCGGCTCTGGCAGGTATTCCGGTTACAGCCACGTACGCCGGTATTCGATCAGCAACAGAGAAAAATGAATACCGGATCATCCAGGATACTGAGCGAAACTGGATCACCCTTGGCGGAATACGTTCAACCGGCCTTACGTCGGCCCTGGGACTTGGCCATCATGTCAACGATCTTCTCCGTTCAATGGGTGCGTCGTTCATAAAAAGAAAAAATATTGTTATCCCGACAGTTCCAAATCTTGCGGAGCATCTTCCCCGGGACTGCAATGAACCGGGGTACGGTGAAATTGTCTGTCATTGTGAAATGGTTACCCAGAGAGAAATAGAAGCTGCCCTTACCGGCAAACTCCCGGCCGGGAGTCTTGCCGGACTGAAGAGACGCACCAGGGCTACAATGGGCCGATGCCAGGGCTTTTATTGCTCAGCACGGCTTGCTGAACTCACAAAAGATAAATTCGATCATCCCCTAGGAGTTGGAGAAGCCCATGAATAAAATACTTCAAACCGGCCACTGTGATGTGGCCATAATAGGTGGCGGACCGGCCGGGATTTCTGCCGCAATTACACTGAAGAAATCAGGCCTTGACCGGATTATTATTCTCGAAAGAGAAAGTATGGCCGGGGGCATTCCGCGCCATTGCGGGCATCCACCTTTTGGTATTCGTGAATATAAGCGGATACTCACCGGTCCTGCCTATGCTGAAAAGATAGTTGATGACAGCCTGGCAAAAGGAATTGAAATTGCACTGCGAACAACTGTGATTTCGATCGGACCCGAAGGACTCCTTTCAATTGTATGTCCGGAAGGTGCGGTCGAGCTCAAGGCCAGACGTGTCCTGATAGCCACGGGGGCCCGAGAAACACCACGATCCGCCAGGTTCGTATCAGGTGGCCGGCCACTGGGTATTTACAATACTGGTGCCCTGCAGTCCATGGTCTACCTGAAAAACACGATCCCCTTCAGAAAACCGATCATTATCGGAACAGAAATAGTCAGTTTTTCCGCATTGTTCACCTGTAAAAAATCAGGTATTCGACCTGTTGCCATGGTGGAGGAGAATGTCAGGCCAACAGTTAAATGGCCGATACCCCTCGCTGCCCGGTTTTTTAATGTCCCCCTGCATCTCAATACAAAAGTCACCAGAATCATAGGCCATGACAGAGTCTCCGCGGTCCGTATTGAAGATATGAAGGGTTCCGCAGAAGAAATTTCCTGTGACGGCATTCTTTTTACCGGCAAATTTGTTCCTGAATCCAGTCTGGCACGCATGGGTCATCTCAACATTGAACCTGCCACAGGAATTCCCGTAACTGATAAATACGGCAGATGTTCCGACCGGTCCTACTATGCAGCCGGAAATATCGCCCACCACAAGGCGGAAGTAGCAGGTAAATGCTGGCAAGCCGGAAAGACTGTTGCTATGAATATATACAGGGACCTGGCCGGACAACTGATATGACCGACCACTCTTCGTTTATTCATTTTTACCTTCCTGGACTGCGATCCAGCTCCTTTCGTCGAAATTCCTCTCAGGGATAACAACTCTATGGTTTTAAAATCTCAAAATCATAATTGCTCACAGTGGCTGTAAAGTCGGCAGCAGGGTGCTGAACTGGTGTTTGCTCATAACCTGCTGACCAGAAACAACAACTATTGCTTATGAGAGATCCATGAAGAATCAGCAATTCCCGGATAGGAGTCAAACGATGCAATAGCGTATTGCATTTAACAACTACCCCTAAAAAGGTGAAGTAAAAGGTGACCCTGAAAAGGTAAGTTATTCCAAAGTTTCATCTGTTGTTCCATCCGCTGATTTTTGACCTGTTGCCATCGGACATATTGGCGAATCTTCTCTTCGTCGAGCCCAACGGTACTCACGCAATAATCTTTGGCCCAGAAATGTCTGCCCAATAAAGCCTCTTAAGATCAAGATGCTTATCGAATATTTTGATCGCACACTTTCCTTCCAAAAATCCTACCACACTGGACACTGATAATTTGGGGGAAATCGACAGCACCAAATGGACATGATTCTCTTGAACATTCATTTCCAAAATTTCCACATCAAGAGCTTTGCAAATCTCTCGGATCAGATCACGAATCCGGACACGGCCACGTCTCTAAAGAGAACCGGTTTGCGGTACTTGGTAATCCACACAACATGGATCTTCAGATCATAAAAGGAAAGGGACCTATTGCGATAATGTTTATAATACCGCAAACTTACTAAAATCTTCGTTTGAAAGCGTGGGATTTTTTCACATTCCCCGAAAGGGACATCAAACAAAAACGAATATCAATATTTCTGTTGACTATTCGGGCGTGCTATGTTAACAATTAGTCATTCCGATTAGGAATCGAAGCTGAACAAATAACACAGTTGTTTCTTTCAAATACCCTCTTTGTGCCAATTTCATGACGTTATGCAGCATTCGACTGCTGACGTAAATGTAAAAATCAATTTCCTGGGTAAATTCCTGGGTAAATATTTGCCATTAGGTGATCAAGCAGTAACTCAACACCCACCGGTTAAAACCGGTGGGTTGGATTAACGACTGAAAGTCAGGATACGGGTTAAAAAAGATCCGTTTTATTCAGCCTTGAAATTATTGTCGTCCCTTTTAGGTTCAAAATGATGCTCAGTATAAGTCTTTATCATCTCATCGGTTGTTTGTGACCCCATCTGCTTGAAAATCAATCGTCCAGCAAACATCTGTGTACCCCCCCACAGGGTTTTGCCGAAGATCTTCCTCTGAAAGGGATGTGATTTCAAGTCGATTACGGTCATATTGTCGTTTATGATATGTGTATACAGATAGTTACGTTATACTAAAAAATATTTAACCGGACAGTAGTGATTTCAAACGATTCACAAGTTTGCCGGACAAGTTCTCGTGCTCACAAGGCTGCATCACCGACAAGAACCATATAACGGTACTTTGTTACTCATACTAAATGGTATTCAATATTAAAAACTGTATGACTTGCATATCTGTATTCCATAAAACCCTCCACGTTTGGAGGTACTATTACTCCGTTTTAATAATTTGTTACATATAGGAGTACATTTAATTACTAAATATGTATTGTTAATTTTCTATTTATATATTGTTAATCTTCTATTTTCATGTAAAGATTTTAACGAAACGCTATACTATACAACATCTATTTGAAGTGATAAATCTTCCCGCCTCAAGGCGGGGGCTTAAACCTTAACTGAGACTAGTGTCACGTCAACGATGAAATGACGTAATATTGCGCTGTAATTTTTTGTGCCATTCTGTCTGCGGCTTTGAGCGCATAGTGAGCTATGTAACATAAGCCGCAGGCGGGATGGCGCGAAAAATGACAAGCAAGATACGTCAGAGCAGTGTTGACGGGACACTAGTTAAATAGCTTTAAATGATAATGGGGTACCATACGAGAAAACATGTAATATTTTGAACGGCATTTGTTCTTTAAGGAAAAAAGGAAGGGAATTAAATGATACAGCATGACTACGTATTGACGATAGATCAAGGTACGAGCTCTACTAAAGTTATCCTATATGATTTTGAAGGCAAAACAAAAGCAGAATCGACTCGTTTTATACAATTCGTAGAGCATGAGGATAATTTCATAGAACAAAAACCGTTCGATATTCTTCAGAGCATCCAGGACGCAATTAAAGATATCATTGACTATTCCGGTATAGAACCAAAAGAAATTTCTGCAGTTGCCATCGACAATCAGGGTGAAACCATCATCCCTTTCAGAAAAAATGACCTTACACCATTATATAATGCAATAAGTTGGCAGGATAACCGTGGTGAAGAGAAAATCAAACAGTTAAAAAAGGACAAACCTCTTAACAGATACATTGAGAACAAAACGGGGTTGTTAGCCAGTTCGTATTTCTCGGCAGCTAAAATGGAATGGCTTGTAAAGAATGTGAGAGAAATACGGGAGGAAATGGAAGACAACAATCTTATGATGGCCACGTCTGAAGTATGGCTGATAAACAAACTGATTCAGAGTAAAAAATTCAAAACAGATTTTACCACAGCCTCAAGAACCATGCTCTTTGATCTTCAAGGATTGAAGTGGGATGACAAAATTCTGTCTTTTTTTCAACTCAATATGGACTGTATGCCCACTTTAGCTTCTTCCATAAGTGACTATGGAATAACAGATCCATCGAAATGTCATGGTGTTACTGCCCCAATACTGGTCTCAGTTGTTGATCAACAAGCGGCGCTGGTTGGTCATCGTTGTTTTAGGGAAGGACAGGCAAAGCTGACCCTTGGTACCGGTGGTTTTTTGCAGGTTAATAGCGGTAAAGATCCTGAGAACAGGAGTAGGCTTATTATCAAATCCATACTCCCCGAAATTTTCGATAAAACATCGTACTTGTATGAAGGGCAGATTTATTCTGTGGGATCAGCGATAGAATGGCTCAGGAGAAATGAAATCCTGAAAGATTATTCTGAACTCAAACAGATCAACACCTCACCGTTGATCTCATCTCCGTATTTTATTCCTGCATTATCCGGTGTTTCTGCTCCCTACTGGAGAGGTGGACCCCTTGCAGCATTTATTGGTATGGGACTCCAGACAACTAGGTTGGATTTGGTAGGATCAGTCATGGAAGCGATAGCTTTCAGCGTAGTGCAAAGTATTGAGCTCATTCAAAAAGAAACAGATATCACCATCAAAAGTCTCTCTGTAGATGGAAGAGTCAATCAATTCGATTCCATTCTGAAAACCATTGCTGGATTAACTGGCATGAAAATCATTCAATCCAAGAATGAAGATTTAACATCTCTAGGGTGTCTCTTTCTTGCGGGGTCAAAGCTTGGAGTCTTCGAGAATTTCAAAGATATAAGGGACGTTAAGATTGATTCCATCGTTTATAACGAACCATTAAATAAAACCGTTTCGGCGCGGTTCATCCAGTGGAGGCGTCTATTCGACAAAGTTATTGATATGGCATAAGCAGATTCAAATATGAGTCTGTCACAATAATACTTCACCAAGGAGGGGAAAATGAAAGAACGTTTCTCAGAGCAAAAATCATTCATTCATTGCTTTACTGTTTTGCTGTTGGCTGCTTCATTCGTCTTTTTCGGCTTAGGGCCAAAAGAGGCGTTTAGTGGTACTGCAAAGAAAAAAACAATAAAGTGGCGATTGCAGACTTATGCTGGACCTTCAATGAATGACGAAATTATTGGCAATAAAATTAAGGAATTTAATAAAATTGCCAATGGTGAAATGGTAATTGAATTGTACGCTGCTGACCAACTGGTCCCCCAGGGAGAACTGTTTAATGCACTACAAAAAGGGACTTTGGACATGGTTGTCAGTGATGATCAATCCATGGGGTCGCCCGCTGATGTAGCGATCTTTTCTGCATACTTTCCGGCAGCGGGAAAGATCGGCCTTGATATTGACGTTTTATGGAATCGTTATGGTTTAAATGAGATATGGAAAGAAGCATATGATGAAATCGATGGCGTTACCTGGTTAGCGCAGGGGAGTTGGGACCCATGTCTCATTGCCAGCAACAAACCTATCAGACATATAAAGGATCTCAAGGGATTAAGAATTTTTACTTCTCTTTTTAATGGTAAGTTCCTTGAAGAACAGTATGGAATAGTTCCAGTAGTGATGCCTGTGGAAGACGTACAAATGGCACTTCAGACCGGTATGTTGGATGGTGTTTCTTGGTCCGGAGCCACGGAGCTCTATACAACAGGAATCGCTGATGTCTGTAAGTATCTGTTGACAAACCCTATTTCTGGCGCCTGGTCAGGTGGCTTTTTTGTAAACACGAAATCATGGGAAGCTCTTCCAGACCATCTTCAGAGACTGGTTAGAATGATGATTCAAAGCTCAAATTATTATAGGCTCAACTGGTATTGGTGGGGAGAAGCAAAATACCGGGTAGAAGGAACCAAGTTGGAGCTTACCTCTATTCCTGAAAATGAATGGGTAGGGGTTGAGCAACAAGCAGCAAAGTATTGGGATACTCTCTCAAAAAAGAGCCCCAGGGCTGCAAAAGTTATTGATGCATTTAAAAAATATTCTGAAGTCAGAAAAAAAGCAGGTTCGCCGTATACTTGCGGAGAATAATCATTTGGTATTTTCTTCCGTTCTTCTGCCATATCATATTTCGTTTGAAAAATGATATGGCAGAAATTGTTATTGATTTGCAGAGGAGAGATAGATTTTATGATTAAGCCATTAAAGATTTATGTACAATCTGTAGATTCATTAAACACGGTAATAGCTCAGATAGTAAAATTCCTAATTCTCGTAATTATCGGTATATTAGCGTATGAAGCTATTTCGAGAACTGTTTTCAATCACCCTGACAAATGGGCTTTGGAAATCACAGAGTTTATAAATGGCGCATATTATCTCCTAGGTGGGGGATTTGTCCTTTTGATTGGTGGTCATGTTCGAATGGATGTTTTCTACGAAAGGTGGTCACAAAAGAAAAAAGTTATTTTTGATATCATAACTTTTGTGTTCAGCTTTGGATATCTTACTGGATTGCTTATCGGAGGAATCAATAGCACTTTATTTGCTTTGAAATATGGGCAAAAAAACTATTCTGCCTGGGGACCTCCTTTAGCACCAATGAAAATTATCGCTACAATTGGTATCTCGTTGATGTTGTTGCAGGTGATTTCAGAATTGATAAAGGACATTGCAATAGCTTCAGGTGAGGATACTTCATGGATCAATAGATTGAAAGATAGAGAATAATATCCAATTTATTTGGTGTCCTATAATTGTTCCCGATAGGTTGAATTTTAGGCAGTAGTCTGTGATCCTGTTTCACTCTTAATCTGTTCTTCTTAACGTTTTTTCCAGTTAATATTTGAGTTGATTCATGTGTCGTTTTTTTCTTTAATTTACATCATGGAACAATATTTTGGGAGATGGTGATGAGTCATTCTTTTATAGCCCTGTTAATGTTTCTTACAATGTTTGTCGTTCTTCTTACAGGACGGCATATTTACGCGGTTCTTGGAGGTGTAGCTTCTATATTTGCATTTATTCTCTGGGGGGCTGGTGGTATTGATATGGCCTTTCATTCTGCCTTTACTCTTATTAACTGGTATCCCTTGGTAACATTACCTATTTTTGTATTTATAGGATATCTTTTCTCAGAATCTAAAATATCTGAAGATTTATATGAGCTTATATATGTTGTTATGGGTTCTGTCAAAGGAGGGCTGGCAGTCGGTACAATAATTCTAATGGCAATTATTTCGGCAATTAATGGTTTGAGTGTAGCTGGAATGGCCGTTGGAAGTAGTGTTGCATTACCGGAAATGCTTAAGAAAAAATATGATAAAAAAATGGTGACGGGAGTCATTCAAGCTGGAAGTTCCCTAGGAATATTAATACCTCCAAGTGTAGTTTTGGTACTTTATGGGATGATAGCAAGGCAACCGGTGGGGCGACTTTGGTTGGCTGGAGTAATTCCAGGTCTTTTAATGGCTTTATTGTTTATTCTTTATATAATTGTCAGATGCAAAATACAACCAGAGATGGGGCCAGCCTTATCAAAGGAAGAGATTGATATACCCCTTGGAGATAAAATCAAAGCTCTGAGGGGAGGTATCTTGCCTCTTTTTATTGTTTTCACAATGTCAGGACTATTTTTCCTCGGTATAACAAGTCTTGTTGAAAGTGCAGCTACCGGAGCAGTGGCTACTATTATTGCAGCTGCAATAAAGGGAAGATTAAATTGGAGAATTTTAAACAGGGTATTGGATCAGACATTAAGTGTAAGTGCAATGTTTATGTGGGTTGTAATGTCTGCTATGGCTTTTGCTGCAATTTTTGATGGGCTCGGAGCTGTTCATGCAATTAAAGATTTGTTTTTAAGTCACGGGTTTGGACCGGTAGGAACTATTATTTCCATGCAGCTTTCTTTTTTATTGCTGGGAACTTTCCTGGATGATACAGCCATGTTAATAATAGTGGCACCCCTTTATATTCCCCTGGTAGTCAGCTTAGGATTCAACCCTGTCTGGTATGGTGTACTTTATACAATTACATGCCAAATTGCTTATTTAACACCTCCTTTTGGATATAATTTATTTCTTATGAAGGCCATGGCTCCCAAAGAAATTACAATTGGAGATATATATAAATCGATTGTGCCTTTTGTTCTGATTATGTGTGGAACTATAGCCATACTGATCATCTTTCCTGAGATTGTTCTATGGTTACCTGATGCTCATTTTGGAAAATTCTAACTTCTAAATAACAAAAGTCTTTTACTGGCACGGAACGAATTGGAATCCCAATGAATTAGCTTGTTTTTTCAGGTTTCGTTCCATGCCTTGTTTATGAAATTTTTCTTGATCGACAAAAACAATTCCATCATAGGTTTTGCCGATCTTTATTAAATCAAATAACAAAATTTATTTGTAACTACTCACCCCTGTTATGATCATCGTTTGCAAATGTCCCATTCAAAGCAAAAAAAGACGAGGTGCTACTGATCAATTATCCTCAAACAGATATGGGCCGTCCATATCTCTGACATTCACCAGATGAGTGATAAGATTGCTCTCAGGTGTATAATAGTGGAGAAGATACCCCGGCGATTCCAGGTAAAATTCCGAAGGCCGGGTCAAAGTGAGGTCAAGTCCAAGTTGAAGTCCCATGCTTGGTGCTGTGGTGATCAATTTCCCCCGCCATCCCCCATGGGAAGAGAGGTGTATATGACCACAGAGAATACGAAGAATATTTGGATATTTTTCAACAACATCTCCCAGCAGGTCGCTTCCGGAAAATCCATCCTCATCTGTTTCCAGCACACCGAATTTCATCGGCGGATGATGCATAAAAAGAAGTGTCGGCTGCTCACGATTTTCAGCCAGTCTTTCATCAAGCCATTTTGCCCGCTGGGAACATATCTCGCCACCCGGCTCACCGGGAACTGTTGAATCAACAGCAATCAGGCGGAGTTCCCTGCCTTCGATGACATAATTAATGAAACCATTGTTCATTTCAGGGCACGCCCTTCCACCAAAAACTGACCAGAGAGTTTTGCGAAAATCATGATTGCCGGGAACGATATAAAATGGATAATCCAGGCGATCAAGCAGCAGAGCTGCACGCTCAGCTTCTTCCTCCCTGCCACTGTAAGTGATATCCCCTGTTACTAGAACGAAATCCACCCCTGGTTCAATCTGGTTGATATGATCGACACAACGGGCCAGATTCTCAGCAGTAGGTGCAATCGTGTATGCTTTGTCGCCATACCCGGCGATATGACTGTCACTTATTTGCGCAATCAGCATTTTACAATCCTTTTTCTTTTTATTGACCATTACCACATTTAACTTGACCAAACAAGCATAATTATAAGCTTTCTCCATAATCTTGACAACCGGAATAAAAAGAGGTAATTGTACATTTTTCTTGCAGATTTTAAATCTTTTCTCCATGGTTGTCTGCCAAATCACCTATGAATCCAGATAAAAGAAGATCCGAAATTGTCAACATCATTCGCCGCCAGAAACAGGTTACCGTTGAAGAACTGGCCCATGCCCTGCATATCTCAAGGGAAACAATCAGACGTGATTTGACTGAACTGGCCCGTACCGGCAAGGTACAGAAATTCCATGGAGGTGCGTCAATTCCGACCATCAGCGGTGAAGGTCCCTTCCGTGACAGAATGAGCGAAAACGTGGCAGCCAAGGTAGCCATAGCTTCCCACGCAGTCAAACTGGTTTCAGCAAGGGACACGCTCTTTATTGATACCGGCTCCACCACGCTTTATTTTGCCGAACAACTTGCAAATATCGGCAATCTGACCGTTGTAACCAATTCGGCTGAAATTGCCAGGACCATGAGTCTTTCAGGATCACAAATCAAAACCTTTCTTCTCGGCGGCGAATTCAATGGAGACAACCGACAGACCGTGGGCAGCATGACTATCGCACATATCCGCTCCTTCCGGGCACATCATGCCATCCTGACCGTCGGCGCCCTTGACCATAAAACCGGTGTCATGGATTTCTGTATCAACGAGGCCCAGATAGCCAGGGCCATGATCGAACAGTCCGAGTCTGTGACAATTCTTGCAGACAGCTCCAAGTTTGGCCGCATAGCTTCTTTTGAAGTGTGCAGTTTCAATCAAGTCACCAATCTCATCTGCGACTGCCCTCCGGAAGGAAAGATCAAAACTGCCCTCAATAAGGCGGGGGTTAACGTCATTCCGGTCCCACCCCTGTAAAATTCTGGTCCTCCACATTCGTCATTTCGAATGATATCCCGTTGGAAACTGGAAACCCCACCTTTTCAATCGAATTTTCCCTTTTCAGCGCCTTCACCTTGACTGATCGGCAGCTATTTATCAACAGACAGTCATGGATACTGAAAAACACCAACCCAATCAAATGAAGCCGGAAGTGTTCCCCACCTCTGCGAACGTCCTCCGGCTTCCGGGAATTTGGTCGCATCCTTACCGGCCCGGTTTGCACACGACGCATCCGTGAAACTGCAAGGCAGCTCGGTATGGATATCGCTGTAAAAAGTTCTGTAGCCTCTTTGGAAC
>NZ_JBPLBA010000021.1:0-2632 GCF_054039375.1 Desulfomarina sp.
AGAACAGACAGTCTGAAGTGTATGACTATTCCTGAACCACACTGGAGTTATTCCATTTACTCCACAACCCTGCTTCTTGCAGATTTCTTCATCCGTATCGCCCTGTCGCTCCGGGTGATCATGCGCAAACGCCCCTACGGGGTTTCCCTGGCATGGCTTATTGTCATTCTGCTTATCCCGTTTATAGGTGGTATTTTTTACCTCCTTTTCGGGGAAAACCGTATTCCCGAGAGACGTTCCGAGAGAGCCAAGGTTTCCTACAATCAATATCAACACTGGCTGAAATCACTACGGACAAGGGCGCCTGTTTCCTGGGAACACCTCAACCCTGAATGTGAGCCCCTTCACCGGCAGGCCGAAACACTTATCGGAATTCCTGCAATGGCCGGCAACAGACTGCAACTGATCGATAACCCTGAAGATATCCTGACCGCAATTTTGAAAGATATCGACCGGTCCCGCTCAACCTGTCACCTGCAGTTCTATATCTGGGAAGAAGGCGGCAGAGTCGACAGAATTGCCCATGCCCTGATTCGTGCAGCGTCCCGGGGTGTTACCTGCCGGGTTCTTCTTGATTCCATCGGCAGCAGACATTTTCTCAAGAGCAAAACAGCCAAATCCCTGAAAGACGCAGGGGTCAAAATCCAGGAATCATTACCGGCTGGTCTGTTCATGGTTTTTTTCTCCCGGATAGACATCCGCAATCACAGAAAAATAGTTGTTATTGACGGAGAGGTTGCCTATACAGGCAGTCAGAACATGGTTGATCCGGACGTATTTAAAGTAGATGCCGGTGTTGGAAACTGGGTAGATACAATGGTACGGGTTGAAGGTCCCGTTGTTGAAAGTCTTGCCGGAACATTTATCAGCGACTGGTTTCTTGAAGCCGACGTGGGCCAGTTCCGCTCCCGATCTATTATTGAAGATGTCGAAACATTGCGGCGTATCGGCGATATCAGGCAACGTCCCATTGCAGGCAAATCAGCAGTTCAAATTGTCCCGTCCGGTCCCGGTTTTGCCCCGGAAGCAATCCATGCTCTTCTGCTGACAACAATATATGCGGCCAGGCACGAGCTGATTATGACCACCCCTTATTTTATACCCGACGAACCGCTTCTGATGGCCCTGAAAGCTGCAGCCCAGCGGGGAGTGGAAGTCAAAATCATAGTTCCCGAAAAAAATGATTCCGTACTGGTCAAGTACGCCAGCCGTGCCCGCTACGAGGAATTGACGGAATCCGGGGTCAAAATCTACCTTTTCCGGGGAGGACTGCTCCATTCCAAAACAATAACCGTTGACGGCGATCTTTCACTCTTCGGCTCCGTGAACCTGGACATGAGAAGTTTCTGGCTCAATTTTGAAGCAACCCTTTTTATTTACTGCAGGTCTTTTACCCAGGACCTGCACGCTGTTCAAATGGGCTATCTCGATCAATCCCATGAGATAGAAACGACACCATTTGCAGACAGAACCGTCGTGGAAAAATTCAAGGAAAATTTATCATTGCTTGTCTCTCCTCTCCTGTAACGGAGACATATGAAAATACTGCTTCTCTCCGACATCCATGCCAATTTCCCTGCCCTGAAAGCTGTTGCAGACAGCCTGAACATGGGTGAATTTGATACCATTGTCAACGCCGGTGACTCCATTGTCTATGGTCCCTTTCCTAATCAAACGCTATCCTGGCTCCAACAGTACAGGACGTTATCCATTCTCGGCAATACCGACAAAAAAGTGCTGAAACTCCTTAAAGGAAAGACCTTTAAAAAACCCGTGAATCCGGAGAAAAGGATCATGTATACCTGGACCGCAGATAGTCTTGCTGAAAAACCGGCTGATTATCTGCAGTCATTACCCAAATCTCTGAATATCGTTTTCAAAAGGGAGAACCCGGCAGCCATCTTCCATGGCAGTCCCGCAGCACACCATGAGTTTCTTTTTCAAAATACTCCCGACAGACGTTTTCTCGAACTGGCTGAAAAATGTGGGAAAAAAATTATTATTACCGGTCACTCCCACACGCCCTATTACAAATTCCTTGGCAATGTGCATTTCATCAACCCCGGGTCAGTTGGAAGAATGTTTGACGGAGATCCTCGAGCCAGTTTTGCCGTCATGACACTTTCCGGTCCGGAAGTTCGCGTCACGCACCATAGAATACCCTATGATATTACTGAAACAACAGACGCACTTGCTCGGGCAAAGCTCCCTGGGATTTATTCTCAGATGTTTCTCTCAGGCCGTAAACTCAATTGATTTTTCACTTGCAGTCCTTTCTTTTCTTACTATACTGCAAGTGATGTCAGGGTGTTTTCTTCCGATTTTTTCCAGAAATACCCTTCTCCCTCCCCTGCTCAACGGTACCGTTTTATGAAGATAAAAAAGAAACATTCCAAAAAAAAGAAGGCTGGCCCATCGTGCCCGTTTGACCCCGGCAAGGGAACAACTGCCGTTATCCGTGATGTGGTCAAATCGTTTGAAAAACCTAAAAAAATTCAGACACCCACCACCAAAAGCCGGATAATCACCAAACTGCTTGGGGAAAAGCACAAAGAAAAAATTGTTGAAGCCGCCCTGCTCAAATATTACTGCTCTGAAGAGCTCAAGCCCTATCAGGCGGAACTGATAAAAA
>NZ_JBPLBA010000022.1:0-15287 GCF_054039375.1 Desulfomarina sp.
TCGGTCTGGCGCCGCTCTTCCTGCTTGATGAGTGAATATATTTCGGGATCAAAATCCTTTACATTTTCCATTGGTTCTCCTTCAGGGACCGTTCTTCTAAATATCTGTTGATCGTGTCTTTTTACGGTGACGGGACAGGGAGAAAAATTCCGTTACCCAGATTGTCTTTTCAGGAACGACACGCAATAAATGTGAAACCTAAATCCTGCAATTGGCAAGTTCAGAGGCTGTTAAATCATAGAGTTGTTGCCCTCTCAGTAGTTGTTGAAGTTGAATAATGTTATGAAATAACACCAGATATGTTTTTTAATTCCTGAGGTGCAGGATGCAGGTGGAATTAAAAAAGTTAGAAGTCTACCAGTTCCGTTTTATAATTGTCAAGGTTCTCAAAAAAACAGGGAAGGTTCCTGTTACGGATTCTGAAGTTCGGGGAAGTCAGTAATAATAGCAGTTGCGCCGGCATCAAAGAGAAATTCCCATCGTTTTTTTTCGTTTACCGTATAGACATTTACACCAAAACCAGAGGATCGTAACGTTCTGATAAGCGTCCTGTCGGTGATACTGTCCGATGGATGGTAAGCTGCGGCGCCTATTGTCTTAAGATATTCCACTAGATCCGGAGGATGGCTTCCATTCTGCAGTACGCCCAGGGAGACTTCGGGAAAGATGATATGGCACATGAGGAGATAATCGTGGTTAAATGAGGAGATCAGGACTCTGTTTTCCGACTGTGTCATCTTGATAACTTCAAGAACTCTGGCTGTGACCAGCTTGTCCTGAGGGGTTCCTGAATGATCTTTTATTTCCACGTTGACAGGAAATTTTTTCAACCTGGGGTGGTGGAGGACTTCTTCAAGAGTCATGATTCGCTGAGGCAGAAGAGAGGAAATATGTTCAACAGAAGCAGTTTTTTCTGCCAGGGTGTTGAATGGATCGCTTTTCAGAAACCAGGATCCCATGTCAAGTGTTTTCAGCTGAGGAACTGTCCAGTCACTGACCCGTGTGGAATCAAGATCAAGTTTATTTTTTTTCTGTTGGCAGTCACTCGTGCGGTTCAGGGTGGCATCATGAATAACTACGGGGACATTATCCTTGCTGAGCTGTATGTCAAGTTCAATGAAATGGCATCTGCTGAGGGAGCCGAGAAAGGCTGATAGAGTGTTTTCTGGAAAACAGGCACGGAATCCCCGGTGCGCTGCAATGAGCTGGTGTGAAGAAAAATTGTCGAAAAATGTCATGAAGAAGTTCCTTCAGCGTGTTTATCAATCAACATACTGGAAATCATCGTCGCTTGAAAGAGCAGATGTTTCTGCTTGTGTTCAGGAATTACATCAGGGATTCAAGCTCTTAGGTTACTATAGAACGCATGCTTTATTGATGCAACCGTATTTCTTCATTTCTCCTCTTTCCGGAATATACCTGGCGTAATGCCGTCTAATGCCTGTCCGTAGTTGGTCTTTTTGCCTGATATCTGCGTTGCTCGGAAATTTTATCCTCGGAGGTAAGCGTAGACTCCGATATTAATTAGATGCCTGCGCTTATTTTTTTGCAGCCCTTGGTTTTGAACGAAATTGCTTATTTGTGGATAGACATGAGTTAAGGTTTTTATTTTAACCCGGGCGAATATGCGGTAATTTGTCGGAGTATATTTATCTGGTACAGAATTCCGGCTGCAAGGACTGGTGAAAGTCGAACCTGAACCCTGTGCCCCGGAAAATGAAAAAAAATTATGGTTATATTTCAAATTATTACGGTATAATAAGTGAAGTCAGACATTTACTTTTTGAGTGACTGTACGACGTTCCATTTTCTTTGCTCTGCAGGGTTGACAATCGCAGGATTCAGGCCAAAACATTTTTCAGGATTCAGGAATAAATTGTTTCTATGGTTGCAGATAATTAGCATATAGATATACTGATAAGGTAAATATACGGTAATTACTCAAAGACAATCTGTTTTTACGGTTTTTCGGCCCGCCATGCAGACGTCATCGAACAAAAGGGTCTGTAATGTCTGTGAGCAAAGCTTATGCATTTAAATACGATGAAGTTGTACGAAAAAGTTCTTTTATTCTGTGTGCTGCAGTTCTTTTTTTCCTCTTTTTTTGTGCCGGCAGAACTTGAGGCCGGCAAAAGGGAGAGGTTCGACATTATTTATATCCTGTCAAAAGATCTTGACAGGGTTCTTGACTATAAAGAAGAGCTGGAAACAATTTTCGGTCCCAAGGTAAGAAAAAAACTGAAAATTGTTGGTAAGGGTGACAAATATGCCATTATTTACGATGCCAATGACAGCGCAAGATCAGTCACAAAAACGCTGGTTGAACATGGGGAGCTTCTTAGAAAGGCCGGTTTTGATGAGGCATGGGCAACGAAAGACCAGGGTTTTCACAGCCTTTATAATGTCAGTTACGGACTTGGGCCCAATTTGAATATCCTTATTAAAAAGTATAAGAAACTGTATTCCTGCCTGGGCAAAGAAGTTCGAAAAGATCTGTTTATCGAAAGAACGGACTACGGAAATTATACCCTGATATACAGAAGGAGGGGAGATAAGTATTCGACCACCAGAATAGCTAAACATCATGGAAAACTTCTTAGAAAAAAACGGATCAGGGTCTCCGTTACTGTGGAAAACAATAACACGGTTGTTTACGGTGAATCCAGTCTGATAAATGATAAGGGGGATCCAAGCGTTATTGTTGGAAAAAAAAAGGTTGATCCCGGGACAGGAATTACCGCGCCAGGCAAAAAGAGGATTAAAACCGCTTCCAGGAAAAAAGCACCTTCGGTGAAAGCCGGAAAATCCCCGGTTGTTCTTGCTTCAAGCAATGCGTTTGAAAAAACCATTGAGTCCTATATTAGCAGTCTGCGGAAGAAGGGGAAAATAGCCGGCGATGAGGCTACAGGCTGGATGGTGTACGATCTTGCCAGTGACAAGCCCATTGTTGATATCAATGCGGATCATGCCTTTCAGGCCGCAAGCATGATTAAGCCTTTTGTGGCCCTGGCTTTTTTTCATCAGGCCAGGAATGGAAAGTTTATTTATGGTCCCAGGAGCAGAAGGAAAATGGAGGCGATGATCCAGAGGAGCAATAATGCCGCAACGAACTGGATTATTCGTCAGGTTGGTGGTCCGGCGGCATGTGAACGGATTTTGAAAAAATACTATGGGCATATTTTCAAAAGGACCGAGATCACCGAATATATTCCGACAAACGGGAGAACCTATAAAAATAAAGCCCTCCCATCCGATTATGTCAGGTTTTTGCGGGCACTCTGGAATAAGGAACTTCCCTATGGAAAAGAAATAAGACGGTTAATGGCTTTGCCGGGACGTGATCGATTGTATCATGGAACACCCATTCCTCAGGGAACTCTCGTCTATAATAAAACCGGATCCACAGCTCATCTTTGTGGTGATATGGGTATTCTTGTACCAAAAACCAAAAATGGCGGCCGGTATCCTTATGCAATAGTCGGCATTATTGAAAGACGTTCAAGACCTGCCAACTATGGTCGCTGGATGGATTCAAGGGGCAAGGTGATCCGCCAGATATCCACTCTTGTTTACAAAGAGATGAAAAAAGAGCATATGTTGCTCTGAACAATTATATTGTCAGAGGAAAATGTCGTTAATTTAAACGATGAGTCCCATTTCAACCTCGGCTAAGGTCAGAATGGGACTTGTCAGTATATTTTTCTTTTGCCGAAACTTGAGCCAATAACATTGAAACTGTTTTCCACAATAAAAAGAGCATTGGGGTCAATATTGAAGACTTTTTCCTCAAGTCTCTTTAACTGCAGGTTATTGGTGATAGTCATCACCAGTTGCTTGTCATTTCCGGAAAAAGCACCTTTGGCATTGATGAGAGTCGCCCCCTGATGAAGTTCTTCTGTTATCATTTTGGCTACAGGATTTTGTGATTCACTGATAATATAGACAATTTTACGCTGATTAAAGAGGGCCAGAACCTGTTCCAGAGCGATTGAGAGAATAAAGGTGACAATCATGGAGGCAATGACCAGATCCGGTTCGTACTGGGTAAGTACGAAGGAAAAAAGCAGCGTATTGTAGATCATATAAAATTTGCCTACTCCGAAATTGTATTTCTGATTGAGGATAATTGCTACAATGTCAAGCCCTCCACCTGATCCGCGTGATCGGAGGATGATGCCCGTTCCTGCACCACAGATCACTCCACCTGCGACAGCCGCATAGAGCTGATTGTGTATTGAAAAATCCAGGACGAGAAACTGAGAGAAAAGAGTAAGGCAGACGATACCGAAGAGACTGTAAAAAAAGAAACGCCTGCTCATGAAAATCCAGCCGATAACAAGAAGGGGGATGTTCAACAGGAAAAACCAGATACCGGGCGAGAGCAGAGCTGTTTTATAAAATATCAGCAGTGATGTGCCATAAAGACCACCTATGATGAATTTATGATGCACAAGAATGGCATTGGCACCAGTTGCAAAAAGCAGGGAGCCCGTTGCCAGCAGCAGGAGATTCCAGAGAATTGATTTGAGTGAATTTTCCATATTCCCATCCTTGAAGAAGAAATTCGTTTTACGTTATTTTCTATGATTACCCTTGAAACTCAGTCGGATTGGGGATATGCCTGTTATTTGTGAGTCTGGGGATTGGGCCTGTTTTATCAGGCGTATTTCAAAAATCACATTAGACTGATTATAAAATGATCTGGACTGACACTTTTTCATTTGAATTCCTTATCAATTGAGATTTCCAGTGATTTTTGACTGTAGGCTAGCCTGATAAAACAGGCACATCCACAATTTGGCTGAGTTTCATGGGTAATCAAGAATATCTTTATCCGTAATTACTCACAGGTACCCCAGCTTTTCACGGTCTCTTCTGTCCGCATAGTAGGCTATAGCGAACAAAAGAGCCTGCAAAAATCTGCTGCACCTGTGAGCAATTACAGTTCAGAGGTAATAAAATCACATATTTGCTACCCCTGTGAGTAGTTACCTTTATCCTTTAGACAAGACTATGGCAGGGGGTCGGGAGTATAGGCAACAGCTGCCTCTTCCGAGTTGTATCTCTTCAAATCTTTTCCTGCACGCACATCGTCAATCCAGTCGGGGTTTAAAAGAAGTGATTTTCCCACGAGAATTATATCAGCATCGCCGAGACTATTTTCGGCACTTGCCCTGTCATGGATACCGCCACAGATCAGCAAGGGCAGATCGGTTATTTCCCTTGTCAGCTGAGCCATGTTTCTGTCAGTTTTGAAGGCCGGTTGACTATATTCATACGTGGAAACGGAGATGGCGTCAACAGGTTCCCGGGAAAGCAGGCTAATGGTTTTCTGGTAATCTTCCTTTGAGTCAAAGAGAGAAACATCCATGTCCGCAATTCCCCAGTTGGAAACTCTGGCTGTGAGCAATCGGTTGTCCGGCACAACTTTTCTGACAGCCTGAATGATTTCGTGGAAAAAACGAAAACGGTTCTCCGTTGATCCTCCATATTCATCATCTCTTCCGTTGGAATACCATGACAGGAACTGGCTGATCAGGTAGCCGTGGGCACCGTGGATTTCCACACCGTCAAATCCCGCTTCAATTGCTCCTCTGGCCGTTTCCACAAAACCTGTAATAACATGACTGATATCAAATCTGCTCATCATTTCCGGTATAGGATAGGGAGATTCGGTCAGTGGATTATCCTGAGCGGGAGCAATTGCACTTGGGGCAACAGTGCGAGCGGCCGGATTTACTTCTGGCCATGACATACGTCCGCAATGAAACATCTGCAGGATTGCGATTGATCCTTCCTGTTGAATTTTCCGGACAACTGGTTTCCAGGCATCAATCTGTTTCTGGGTCACAATCCTGGCCTGTCCGGGGTACCCCTGTGCGCTTTCGTAATCGGTGAGAATGGCTTCCGTATAGACAATGGCTGCTCCGTTTTCTGCCCTTCGTACCAGAAAATCAAAAACATCCTGCCTTGGAATACCGTCTGGAGAAGCAGACATTCTAGTCATAGGGGCAACTCCTATCCGGTTTTTCAAGGTGAAATTTTTTATTGTAAACGTGGAAAAAATTTTATCACTTTCCATATTGGTTCTCCTTTGATTTTAGCGGGTCTGTATGGCCGTAGGATCAAGCCGTACTGCCATCTTTTCACAGGGAAAATGTCTGGCAGGGTTTTGTCGTCAGCAATAAAGTTTTTTCAGTATTTCCACAATATCTGTCGGTTCCGGTCTTTGTGTATGATTAATGTCGATAAAATGGTAGATTATTTCGCCCTCGGGGCTGATGATATAGGTCGCCGGAATCGGGATCCTGAATTGATCATCACCATTGTGTTTTGGAATATTGATTCCCATTTTCATATAGATGGGGCGAAGTATTTCAGGGAGCTCCAGGACAAGGCCAAACTGTTCAGCCACCTTGTTCCCCCGGTCGGAGAGGACATCAAAAGTCAGCTCGTTTTTTTTTCTTGTGGAAAGAGAAAAATCCACCATTTCAGGAGAGATGGCCACCAGTTTTGCTCCTGTTTTATAAATTTCAGGAAGAGATTTCTGAAGAGCGTACAGCTCCAGGTTGCAGTATGGTCACCAGCCACCGCGATAAAAATTGAGCACAAGTGGGGATTTGCCCGGAGAATAGGTGAAGTTTTTTTCCATGCCATTTTGGTCTGGTAATGTAAATTCAGGTGCCCGGTCTCCTGTTTTCAGGCTCTTCCTGCCCACTCCGCTTTCCTTCAGATCCCGCAAGGCACGTGCCATTGTTTCCAGGATGTCCTGTGGTATTGCTTTGGCTTTTTCCTCATTAAATTTTGCGATTTGTGCTTTTAATCCATCCATGCTACAATCCTCCTATATTTGAATGTTTGTTCAAGTATAGTCATTCTTGAATGTTTATTCAAATTTATTTTGAATAATTATTCAATAAAGTACAATACGTAAAGGTAATGATATGGCAAGAACAGCTGAATTTGACAGGAAAGAAGTGCTGCAGAGGGCAATGGAGCTTTTCTGGCAGAAAGGCTACTGCAAATGCTCCATGAGCTGTCTTGTGGAGGCTACCAGGCTCAAACCGGGCAGTATTTATGCTGCGTTTCGCTCCAAGGAAGGTCTTTTTCTTGAAGCACTGGAATATTACGGCAGGCGGAGTATTCAACAGCTTGATGCCTGTTTGAAAAAGGCCGGTACACCGCTGGCTGGTATTCGATTGTTTATTGAAATGATAGCAAGTTCAATTGAAAAAGGTGAAAGACAGCACGGTTGTTTTCTGGTCAACACTATCCTTGAACATCCACCGGAAAATAATACAGTAACCGGGGAGGTGAACCGTTATCTCAGGGCCATTGAAACCCGCATTCATGGCGCCCTTGTTTCAGCCCTGAACAGAGGTGAACTTCCGGGAAATAAAAACCCGGATGTGCTGGTCAAATTTCTTATGGTCAATATCTGGGGGCTCCAGGTTCTGGCAAAAACAAATCCAAATAAAGAAACGGTACGGGCCGTACTCGGTCAGATTCTTGAGAATCTGCAGGGAGACATATAATGCTGAAAAACAGATGCGAATGGTGTGGAGAGGATCCGCTTTATCGTGATTACCATGACAAAGAGTGGGGAGTTCCCCTTCATGATGAAAGAAAACTGTTTGAATTCCTCTGCCTGGAAGGAGCTCAGGCGGGGCTGAGCTGGTTGACGATACTGAGAAAAAGGAGTAGCTATCAAAAGGCATTTGATTATTTTAATGCCGAAAAAATGGCCGGCTATGATGAAAATAAAATTAAGGATCTTTTGCTGGATAAAGGTATTGTAAGGAACAAGTTGAAAATTAGTGCGTTTATCAACAATGCCCGCTGCTATCTGGCCATGATTGAGAAGGGAGAAACCCTCGATGCCTTTTTCTGGAAATTTGTTGATGGTTCCCCTGTTCAGAACAGCTGGAAATCAATTCGTGAGGTCCCGGTCACAACTCCACTTGCGGAAAGTATCTGCCGCGAGTTGAAACAGCGTGGTTTTAAATTTGTCGGTGCCACTATCTGTTATGCTCATATCCAGGCAATGGGGATGGTTAATGACCATTTGGTAGATTGTTTCAGATACAGGGAAGTTGCACAACTTGCATGAACTTCACCACCAGGTGCATCTCAAATGGACATCTTAACCCTGATCTTTATTGCCGTAGGTCTCGCCATGGACGCTTTTGCGGTGGCTCTGGGTGCCGGTGTAATGCTCAATCCGATTACCCGAAGGCAGCTTTTCCGACTGGGGTTCCATTTTGGCCTTTTTCAGGGAGCGATGCCGGTTATCGGCTGGCTGGCCGGCATCAGTCTCAGGCAGTTTGTAACTGTTTTTGCCCCCTGGATCGCATTTATCCTGCTTTGTTTTACAGGGGGTAAAATGATCCATGAGGCGATAACAGTAAATGGCAGGCAGGAAAAAAGACAGGATCCAACACGGGGTATGACCATGGTCATGCTGTCAGTTGCCACCTCGATTGACGCTCTGGCTGTTGGCTTTTCCCTGTCGCTTCTGGGTGTTTCCATCTGGACCCCGGCCATTATCATAGGCTTTATTACTGCGACACTGACAGTGATCGGCATGCTTCTCGGCGGCAGAACAGGTGCCCTGTGGGGAGATCGAATTGGGATTTTCGGAGGACTTGTGCTGATAGGTATCGGGCTGAAAATATTACTCGGCAGTGTGTAGGCCGGAAAGTTCACGAACGATGTATTCTGTGGGTACAGTTTTTGTGAAGCCACCTGCTTCATTGCAGTATACCCGTCAGCCCATGCCGTAATCCCGACGGTTTCTTGCCTCTGTTTCCACATCAAGGCCATTTACCCGTACGGATGGAGAACCTAGAAATGCGGCGGTTACGGCCTGGTCTGCATTTTCAATGACTTTTGTTTCGATATCAGCGTCAATTTCTATTTCAGCCAGAAGGTCCGCAACCAGTTTTTCGGTCTGTTGCCTTGATGAGCAACCAGAAGCAACAAGGATATCGATTTTTATTCTGGGTGACATAAATGTATGTTATATCGTGTTTAACCAGCGCTTGTTCATAAATGGGACTTTCGCCAGACTGTGCGTTGTGTTCAAGAAATAATGAATGCAATATCAATTAGATATCTGCTGTTATTTTTTCGCAGTCCTTGACTTTTGAACAAAAATACCCGTTTCCTGTCAGATACTAACTAACAGGTTGTCCAATACCTGCAGCCAGCAACCCTGCCTTTTCAGGGCCATGACCGGTACAGCAGTCAGCAAGTTTTCCATCAATTGCGACAGCAGGAACAGAACAAACACCCAGTTCTTTTGCCCGATTGACTCCTGATGGATCATGCATGTCAATGACATTGACATCACAGGACGGGCAGGTAAGTGAATTGACAAGTTCTTCTGTTTCTTTGCACAGGGGGCAGCCTGCACTGAATATTTCGATTTTTCGTATTGCCATTTTTTCCACCATTTTGCATAAGGGTTTTAAACAGTTGCCGCCGGTTTTTTTCCGGGCCAGCTGTTCCATAACGAGGCCGCTATCAGCAAAGCGAGCCCGCAATAAAAAAGAATTGGTATATCAACAATAAATTTACCAGCTAAAATAAGCAGTGATCCTGTGAAGCCGGTCCAGAAGGGGTTATATCCTCTGCGCTGTTCAGCTCTGAAAGCCAGAAACCAGATTGATACAATCAAGGCGGCAATGGTTAACCACAACATGAATGTATCATTCATGAAAAATCCCAATCCGACCGAACTGGCAAGTCCCGCATACGCGGGCCAGCAGGATGGTCAGAGCAGTCTCGGTACCAATGCCATACCGATACCGGGAAGTGTTTTCGAAAACAAAATAACAGGTTTCATGGATCTTCTCCTGCTGGTTCAAGGGCTGCAAGGATGGGGCACTCGTGAACGGGACCAATACCGTTGCACTGAAGAGTCAGTTGAGTCAGGGCCTCTTTCATCCTGGTTAAATCGTATATTTTTTTTTCAATACTCCTGATTTTTTCCTCTGCTTTTGTTTTTACATCGCCGCATGTGGCATTCTGGTTTAAACGCAGGGAAAACAGCTCACCTATTTCCTGTAGAGAAAAACCCAACCGTTTGGATTTTTGAATAAACCGTAATTTATCAACTGTTTCCGGCGGGTATTGTCTGTACCCGGCTTTGGTTCTTGGCGGTTCTTCCAGCAATCCCACCCGCTCATAGAATCGGATGGTTTCCACTCCAAGACCAGCCTGTTTTGCAATTTTTCCGATGGTAAACACTTTCATTGTGGCTCCATATTGTTTCCTGATTACTCATGAAAATCAGCCAGAATTTCTTTTTATATCTACAGTATAATCCCTGTAGTATACTACGGAGTCAAGGTAAGGGGACAAATAAAATTTTGATTACCCAGGAAACTCAGCTGAATTGTGGATGTGCCAGCTTTATCAGGCTGAGTTTTATACGTAATCAGATTTCATTTTCCTATGACGTGAAGACTGGACCAAAAGGCAATTTTTTAAGGTGGTTTCTGGCTGATATTGCAGTCGCCTGGAGCATCTCCGGATGGTCTGGGTTTAAAGAGTTATTCCTTTTGTTCCGTCATCAGGACAATATCCGGGTTCCAGTCAAGCCAATCTTTTTCAACGTTATCATGCAGGATAAAACGGTCTCCGGGCTCCACAGGTCCACCGTTTTCGCCATCTTCCGGCGTTGCCAGGGCAATACCTCCCTTCAGGATTGACTGGAAAGATTCTGTGGCTACGGTAAGCCCTGAAAACAGCCCACCTTCGACTTTTATTCCGCTGACATTCCAGAATTTCGTGTTTTTCCGGACTATGGCCATATAGCGTGAGTCGATGGTTATGAATACCAGCACCTTGCGAAAGGACGGGTCCAGCTCTGCACCGGTAACATGGCCCACCTGTACCTGTCTGTAATATACAGGAGAACCTGTATCCAGTGATCCCAGGTGACGTGTCTCCAGAACAAGACCGAGACCGTTACTGTTGGCGATTTCAGTATATGGGGGGGAGTTCAGGGCCATAAAGGTTTTCTGGGGTGAACCTTTTCCCGGCAGGAATGTGAGGAAGGGACCGAAAACCAGGCTTTTAACATTGCTGACTCCGGAAAAATCAATCTTCATCTGTTCCACCCAGAACAGGGTTTCACTGCGAAACAGCGGAGAATACTTTTTTTCCACTTGGATCCGGGCGATAATTGTTTTGAGATTGGCCGCCATTGACAGTTTTGTGACCCTGCCGATTGTCATATTTTTATATTTAACCGGGGATCCTTCATCCAGGTCAAGACTGTCTTCAAGGTGAACTGTTAATTCCAGATCATTACTTTTACGGGCTTCATCCAGGTTTTTATAGAGAATATAGGGGTGTCTGGGCGCACTGTTTTCAGGTTTGGAAATGCATCCCAGGCCACCGGAGAAAATCGACTGGAGTGAACCGGTCTGAACAGTTATACCTTCAAGTCCTCCGGTAACCTCGATACCGCTGAGATTATAAAAGCGGGTCGATCCATTCACCAGGTTTCTGTACTGGTCTGTGACAATGCAGTCTATCAGAACCTTTTGCCGGTCTTTTGTCAGTCTGAATTTTTCTATCTGACCGATTTTTATATTTTTATGAAGAATAGGTGCACCCACAGAAAGGGAGTGGGCATCGTCAGCCATGATCTGGAAGTGTCTGCCTGTCGACCGCAGCGCCGGCACAAGCTTCCGGGCCTCTTCCAGGCTGGAATAAAGGATAAATTTTTCGCCCTCAGCCGGAGCAAAGTTTTTTTTCTTTTTCAGCTTGTCCGGAGTGGTAAAGCTTATCCCCCCGTAGAGCAGTCGGGTAAGAGGCCCTGTTTTCAGCTTGATTCCGGAAACATCCGCCGCAAGTTCAACACCCTCCTGTTTCCAGAAGACGGACTGTTGACTGAGGAGATGGAGATAACGCTCATAAATGAAAATGGTTGTTTTCACGGTTCTGCCGGACCGGTCAAGGTCAACATCAATGATTTCACCAACCACAATGTTGCGAAAATAAACTGGAGAATTCACGGACAGGGTGACCGGGTCTTCTGAAGTGAGGAGAAAACTCTTACCCGGCCGAAGCGGTTTCTGTGGCGGTGGTTCCGGCAGGATTTCAAAATCATTTTTAAAGGCACCGTCTCCAGGCTGGAAGGTGATATGGGGGCCGGAAATAAGCAGGCGGAGATTTTCAATGCCACCGGGACTGATCTTTGGCTTCACCAGCCAGAAAACGGTATTTTCCCGCAGAATCAGTTCCGCTCTGGGGTCGAGCAGGATATGGGCGGTCACGCTTCGCTGTTCGTCATTATTGAACTGGATTTCCTTGACAAACCCGGCCTCCAGTCCGCGGTACATAACTTTTGTTGCCCCTTCAACGATGTTTTCACCGGAGGCAAGTTTCAGGGTCATGGGCAGACCATAATTAGCCGATTCATAGTCGGGATAGAGCTGGAAAATGTGGCCGTTTCCGGCGGCGGGGCTTTTTTTGAGCTGCTCCGGGGTATGGAGCAGAATGCCGCCCCGCAGGAGTGAGGCAAGGGATTCCACCTGGATTTTCAGGCTGGGAAGTTTACCGCTGATCTGGACACCGCTGACATTGCAGAATCGGCTTTTTGTCCGGACAAGATGGCTGTATTCAGGCTTGATAAAAAGATCAATGAGGATATTTTTATCACCTTCCAGTTCATATTTTTCAACATCGCCAATTTCTATGTTCCTGTAATACACTCCAGTTCCCGTCTGGATTGAACCGAGCTTTTCAGCACGGAGCCGTATATGCAGGCCTGGAGTATCGCGGGAGACGGGGGGGCTGGAAGAAAGACCTTTGAATTCACGCCTGGGATTTTTTGAGGAACCAACCTGGATTCCAATGTAACTGCCGGAAAGGATGGTATCCAGCCCCTGGATGGAGGAGGCGGACAGTTCAGGACGAACGACCCAGAAGAGGGTGTCTTCCACCAGGTAGTCGATGGCCGGTTTTTCCATTTTGACAATGGCCCTGACCTGTTGGTTCCTGAGATCCGGCACAAGTTTTTTGACCATACCAATAGGAATACCCTTTGCCATCACCCTGGTTTTTCCGGGGATGATTCCCGTGGCATCATTGAAAGAGATAACAATCTCTATACCACGGTTCTGGTAACTTGTATAAAGCAGCCATCCGCAGAGGCAGAGTGCTAGAACGGGCAGGATCCAGACGGCTGAAATACCACGTTGCTTTTGAATAACAGGTTGTTCCGACATTGATTTTCCTGGTTAACAGATTAGTGGTTTCCGGCAAGATAATGCAGGATCAGTCCTCTTTTTTCTTTGTGCATGAAAAACAGCGATCCCACATTATGCGTGGGTCAAAGGTAATTGCCGCCCCCATGGTCGCGGCGATAACAAGGCAGAAATAGGTCGCGGCCGGAGCGGCCTGAACGGAGCTGAAAAACCCGAAATCAACCAGGGCTGATAACAGGGCGATAACAAAAATATCGAGCATGGACCAGCGACCTATAAAGGCGATAAAATGGAACATTTTCGTTTTTTTTCTTAGAAATCTCCGGGAACAGGGACGTGTTGAAAGCAGGAGAATCAACAGGCCCACGATTTTAAAGACGGGTACCAGGATACTGGCGGTGAAAATAATCAGACCGATAAACCATGAACCGTCATGGAAAAAATAGATTATTCCGTCAAGGATGGTTGAGCGGTCCGGAATACCAAAAAGATCAACACGCATGATCGGCAGAAGATTGGCAGGAACAAGAAAGAGAGCTGAAGTCAGCACGAGTGCCCATGTACGTGGAATAGATTGACTTTTGCGACTGTGCAGTCTGTCTCCACAACGAGGACATGTAACCAGTTGTGAGGGCGACAGTTTATGGCAGGTATGGCAGAGTGCCAGACCGTTGCGGCTGGCGGAGACCTGGGGTTCTCTGCAGAGAGTCAGGGGGAGCTCTTCGGTTCTGGAGTAAAACTGTTTTTTTTCTCCCCGCTCGATGGTCTGCCAGAATATTTCCCTGTCGATCATGGTGGTGATTGCCATACTGACAAGGACAAGGGCTGAGAAGCAGAACAGTCCGATATGGTACTGGATGTCAGCACTGTCCTTCATTTTGATCACGGTTATCATGACACCGAGAAGATAGACTTCAACCATTGCCCATTCTTCAAGTTTAAGATAGGTTTTGAATGCCAGGGGAAGAAAAGAGGGGTATTTCCCGTGATACAGGTTAAAACTGACGGTAAAAATAAGGATGAGAAGAATGGCAGGCAGTACAAGAGCGGAAAGCAGCACCATGAACGAGACGATGAAATAGTTGTTCTGGAAAAAAATAACAATGGAGTCCACTATACTGGCACTGTCATGGAAACCGAAACTCTCAAAGGTCATGAGTGGGAGAAGAATGGATGGAAAATAGAGGAGCAGCCCGGTGATGCTGAGTGCCAGTACCTTGAGAACAGAATGGGCGGATCTTTTTTTTATGGTTGTGCCGCAGCGCGGGCAGAGGACCGTATGGCCGGGGGCCGGATCGATGGCAGGCAACAGCAGGTCACAACCACTGCAGGCTGTCATTCTGTCAAGTATGTCCGCGTCAAATTTCAAAAAATTGCTCCGTTCAAATTGTATCAGATAAATATCTGATTACCCATGAAACTCGGCCGAATTGGGGATGTGCCTGTTTTATCAGGCTGAGTTTTGTGGGTGATCAAAAATAAATAATACCATTGGAAAAACAATGATAAAAGCAAAAAAGAGATGGCTGAAGCTTACCATTAAAACAGACCCGGTGCTTGTGGAATCTATAGAGGATTTCCTTTTGGGGTTTCCAGGGATGGGTGTTGAAAGCGGGGCTGAGGGTGAAAAAGGATATGGTATAGTGGCCGGCTACCTGGAGACAGCGGACCCGGATCTGGAGGAGGTGAAGATTCTTCTGGATCGTATTTCCGGCTATCTACCCGAGCTTGCAAATGTGTTTGGTGTTTCTTCTCCCCGTATCGGCTGGACAATGATTGAGGAAGAAGACTGGGGTAGAAACTGGAAGGAACATTTCAAACCTTTTTCTATTCTTCCCGGTCTGCTAATAGCCCCGACCTGGGAAAACTACAGGCCGGCAGCCGGTGAACAGGTGATTGAAATTGATCCCGGTATGGCCTTTGGTACAGGACATCATAAGAGTACGGCCATTGCCCTGGAGTTGATGCGGGAGGGGATAGAGAAAACGCGACAGGGAACTTTTACATTGCTGGATGTGGGGACCGGCACCGGAATTCTGGGAATGGCCGCTGTTCTTTTCGGTT
>NZ_JBPLBA010000023.1:0-16603 GCF_054039375.1 Desulfomarina sp.
TCGGTCTGGCGCCGCTCTTCCTGCTTGATGAGTGAATATATTTCGGGATCAAAATCCTTTACATTTTCCATTGGTTCTCCTTCAGGGACCGTTCTTCTAAATATCTGTTGATCGTGTCTTTTTACGGAGACGGGACAGGGAGAAAAATTCCGTTATCCTGATTGTCTTTTCAGGAACGACACGCAATAAATGTGGAACCTAAATCCTGCAATTGGCAAGTTCAGAGGCTGTTAAATCATAGAGTTGTTGCCCTCTTAGTAGTTGTTTAAGTTGAATAATGTTATGAAATAACACCCAGATATGTTTTTAATTTCTGAGGTGCAGGATGCAGATGGAATTAAAAAATTTCTTAATTACCCATGAAACTCAGCCAAATTGTGGATGTGCCTGTTTGATCAGGCTCGCCTACGGTCAAAAATCACTGGAAATCTCAATTGATAAGGAATTCAAATGAAAAAGTGCCAGTCCAGATCATTTTATAATCAGTCTAATGTGATTTTTGAAATACGCAGATAAAACAGGCCCAATCCCCAGACTCACAAAGAACAGGCACATTCCCAATCAAGCAGAGTTTCATGGTAATCAGATCATTTTTATCTCTGAACTGTAATTGCTCACAAACACCCAATTCTGCATCAGTAATCAAGATAAAATTCAAAAGGAAGATGGGATTTTTCAAAATGCCTGATAACCTTCTGCAGAATATACAGGGTCGGAGCTCTAAATGTGAGCTCCCATGCCGGCTGCAGCACAGAGTAACTGGACAGCATCTGCAGACTCTGCATCTCCAGCTCCGCCGGCGCCCTGCTGATTACGTCCAGTATCTCACCCCTTGTGGCCCGCAGCACGTATAAAATCTGTTTTTTCCGGACCAGTGTTTCCTTCATCCTCCAGGAGATATTGACCGCATCCTCTCGCTGGAAGCTCAGCTCAAGAAACCGTTTGCACTTCTTGTTATGAACAGACAATCCCTTCCTGGTCAGCAGGGCACAGTTATTTTTGGCACTGGGATCGGGCCGGCAACAGAGGGAAAGCTTAACGGACACCGGATCGAGTGTTGTCAGTTCAATTTTATTAAACTCCCCGGTGGGAGTCACAAGAGGGGAGACCCCCCCGAAAAGAATTTTTTTTATATTTTCGATCACATCCTGGAGACGAAGTCGCCCTTCTCCCACACGACTGTACAGTTCATCCAGCGATTCAATTGAAAAATGATCCAGCAGCTCTGGCAACTTCTCATTCTGGAGAACATCAAAAGGAACGCCGTACCGCAGCATCTCCTGGCGCAGAATAGAGTAGCCTACCTCCCTGGTGACTTTCCGCCGCCGTTCCCGAAAGCCTTTTGCCAGCTCACTCCTCGACCGCGGTGTCTTGCACAGCTTTACAATATACTGCTCAAACCGGATAGGCTTTTCAGACCTTATAATCCGCACCATATCACCATCGTGCAGCATATGTTCAGCGGGCAGACGTTTATTTCGAATCATGGCTCCAAGGCAGGTATGGCCAATGTCCGTATGAACCCTGAAGGCAAAATCCAACACCGTCGAATTGACCGGCAGGCAGATCAGGTCTCCTCTTGGCGTATAAGTATAGATCTCCTTCTTCCCGCTCGCCGCGATAACATCCCGGTAGGAAACACCATCTTCAGATCCCAGGATATCGAACATTTCCTGGATTTCTTTGATAAACTTCCCCTGCTTTTTTGCCAGGGAACTCCAGTTTCGAAACAGTCCTCTCTGGGCCCGGCGTTCCATCTCATCCGTGCGTATTTTAAACAGGTATTTCTGGCCCTCTACAATGGCCCGGGCATGCAGTCCCTGATATCCCGTGGGCTTCGGATTTGCTATAAAATCACGTATCGTCCGCGGAATCGGCTGAAATGTCTGATTTATTATTCCCAACGCGCTGTAACAGGCCTGTGTGCTTTCCACAACTGTGAGGATTTCCACCGGTGTATCAATACGCTTGAGTAAAATGGAGTTTGTACTGTCGTAGTAGGCCCAGAGTTTTTTGGCACGAAGGGTTACCCGGCAGTCAAGCCCGGCATCGGCAGCAGCTTTTTCCACTTTTTCAATAATATCTCTTCCCACAGGAGAATCCTGTAACTGCCTTATATGATAATTTAAATTTTTCCCCTGGCGCGGGAACCTGTACTGAAGGGCCAGGTTATACATCTCTCTTTTTAAATTAAATAATCCGAAAACAGTTGCCAAAGGAGCATAAATGTCTATAGTCTCGTCGGCAATACGTTGTCTTTTACTTTTGGGTAATACTTTCAGAGTTCGCAGATTATGCAGCCTGTCTGCAAGTTTGACAAGCATAACTTCAGGCCTGAGAGCCGCGCCGGAAAAGATTTTTCGATGAGTACGCTTGGCAATGGTCTGTTTATCACCGGAAGCGAGTGTAACCTTGGTGCAGCCTTCAACTATTGCCTGAACATAATGACCGAACTTCTTACCGACAAGTTCTGCAGTAACCTCTTCCACATCCTCAACCGTATCATGCAGAAGGGCAGCAGAGAGAATTTCCGGATGAAGAATATCCAGCTCTTCTGCCAGAATCTTGGCAACTGAACATGGATGAAGGATATAGGCATCCCCCGAACGTCTCCATTGATCAAAATGAGCTTCAGTGGCGAAATCAAGAGCTTCCCAGAAAATATTTTCACCGGGAGTATCCCCGATCAACGCCTTCATCTGGTTACGATAGAGCTCTAGATCAAATGGAATTCGACGCATACTGTCCTGTTTCATTGAAAAAACTGAACAATCAGGCTATAGACTCCCCGGAAACAAAGACATCTGCTCCCCGGTTATTTCCCTTATATTTCAGTATTTTTCTGATAATTAAAACCTGCTGTTTTACTAAACCATAATTAAAACAGATTAACAAAATTCCTCTTCAGGAGAAAACAAAAAAACACATATGTCCAAAAAAAGAAAATTTCGTCAACCATCCCGACATGTTAAATACAATAACAATAACAGCGGAAAAAGAAACACTCAAAACTTGCTGAACAGGGGAAAGAACCTTGTTCTGGCAGCCCTCTCCAGGTCAAAAAAACCGGTTTCTGCTGCAGAACTGTCAGATTTAATAACAGAAAAAAATACTCAAAAAGTCAATATCCACGATTCAATTCAATTCCTTATTGAGTCCAACCTTATTAAAAAAGACAGAAAAAACAGGTTCAGTCTGATCTCCAAAGCTCCGCTTTACACCGGCACTCTGGAAAAAAATGCCAGAGGTTTCGGGTTTATTACTCAAGCCGCACCATTTGCCAGGGCGAAAGACCTTACTGCTGATCCCTATATTTCCAGGTCACAAATGGGGGCGGCCCAGCATGGTGATCAGGTTCTTTTTCGTCTGATACAGAAAAAAACAAAGAGTGACCCGAATCGCCCTGAAGGCAGTATTATCAGGGTATTGTCCCAAGGGAAAAAGACTCTGTCGGGTTTTTATGCGGACCCCGGCATCGTCATCCCCGAAGATCCCCGTTTCCCTTTTCACATCACCATTGATAAATCAAAAAAATCCGGCCGTCCACGCAACGGAGACGCTGTCATTGTCAGAATGAAAAGAGGAGAACAGAGAGCAGAGACAATTCACGGCGAAATCGTCGAAATACTGGGTAACCCTGCCAATGTGGATGTCCAGATGAGGCTGGTTATTGAAAAATTTTCCCTCCCCCACACCTTCAGCAACCGAGCCCTGAAAGAAACGGAAAACCTTTCCGAAGATTTTTCACTTTCAGGGAACAGACTGGACTTAAGAAATATTGACCATGTGACCATAGATGGAGAAACCGCTAAAGATTTTGATGATGCAGTTTTTGTCTCAAAAACAGACAAAGGGTACAGACTCTATGTGTCAATTGCCGATGTCAGTCATTTTGTCCGTCCTCGCTCCGCCCTTGACAAAGAGGCATACGAAAGAGGCACATCCATCTATTTCCCCGGACGGGTCATCCCCATGTTACCGGAAAAACTGTCCAATGATCTCTGCAGCCTCCTGCCCGACAAAGACAGATTTACCGTTTCCGCCATTCTTGATTACGACGAAAAGGGAACCCTTCTTGGAAAAAAATTTGCCAGATCCATTATACGCAGTCGGAAACGATTCACTTATACCACGGTTAAAAAAATAGTGATCGACAACGACCCGGTAACTGTGACCGAACATAAGGCCTACCTGGATCAGCTGAAAACAGCCAGACTGCTTGCAGAAATCCTTCTGAAAAAAAGAAAACAGCGTGGTTCCATTGGTTTTACTGTTCCCGAATCAGCAATCACCCTGGATAAAACAGGAGAAATCGAGACCATTTCAATTGTGGAAAGAAATTTCGCCCACCAGATGATTGAAGAATTTATGCTGGCAGCCAATGAGGCTGTCGCAAGCTTCTTCACAGAACAGCAGATTCAGGGACTCTACCGGATACACGAACGCCCGGATCAGGAAAAGGTGGAAGAGTTCTGTACATTTGCCAAAACCCTGGTCCACCTTCCCCCGAAGAACAATACACCGGAATGGTATGCCGGGATCGTTGAACAGTGCAGGGGCACCAGCACCGAATACCTGATCAACAACCTCCTGCTGCGAACCATGAAACAGGCCAGGTACAGCCCAGAGAATATCGGTCACTTTGGTCTGGCGTCACAGAACTATACACATTTCACCTCTCCCATCAGGCGCTACCCTGATCTGCTTGTCCACAGGAAACTCATGGCAGCCCTCCTGAAAGACGATGGCACAACGACACAAAACATAACCCATCTGCAGAAAAAGGCGGACTTCCTTTCTGGTCGGGAGAGGACAGCCGTCAAAGCGGAACGGGAAATGACGGAACGACTGAAGGTACGGTACATGGGCAGACGAATTGGTGAAAAATTTCAGGCAATCATTTCCGGTGTCACCGATTTTGCAATGTTTGTTGAATTAAAGGAAAGCGGCATAAGCGGTTCCATCGGACTGGAAAACTTAAAAGACGACTACTACCTGTTCGACGATAAAAATCACCGACTCATTGGAGAAATAAGTGGTAATATCTACAGGATAGGTGATTCAATCGATATCCGGCTGCTTGACGTGGATTACACCCGCAACAGAATTCATTTCATTCCGGTTAACAATTTCGAAACAGTACACGTTGAAAATGATAAAACCTGATCTTAAAACTGACTTTCTCTCCAATATTTCGATCATACTTGTGCGTCCCAGGTACGCCGGGAATATTGGTGCGGCGGCAAGAATAGCCTGGAACATGGGAATAAACAGCCTGCAGGTTGTCGGAAGCGAGCTTACGGAAAGAGAAACAATCGCCAGGCTTGCCACCCATAACGCCGCCCATCTTATTGAAAATATAACCTGTTACAATACACTCGAGGAAGCCCTTTCTCCCTTTTCGGTAATCATTGGCACAACAGCAAGAAGAGGCCGACAGCGCCTGACCGAACAGTCGCCACGGGAGATTGTCAAGTCCGTCCTCCCTGCCCTTGCCAGGAACCGGGTTGCGATTGTTTTCGGTCCCGAAGATTGTGGTCTCACTAATGAAGAGCTGAAACACTGTCAACTGCTTTCAGCCATCCCCACGGCTGATTTTTCTTCACTTAACCTGGCGCAGGCTGTTGCAATTCATTGCTATGAATTCTATTATGGTATTATTCATTTACAGAAAGACATGGTACCTGCGCCCAGGCTGGCATCCTCTTTCGAGCTGGAATCGATGTATTCCTGTCTCCAGGAATCATTGAACCACATCCATTTTCTGGGCGACAAAAACCATCTCTACTGGATGAATAATATTCGTCAATTTTTTGGTCGGATCAAACTCACTCCAAAGGATGCCAATATCATAAGGAAAGTTTGCCGACAATTTGTAACGCACCTCAAGACAGAGCGTGACCGGGATGATGAGCACAATACAATCAGAGGAAAACAACCTTAATTACACAATACCGTCCAATAAATTTTATCCCCCGCATATTGATGAATCACAATCCCTGCTCAGAACCCGCATTCTCACCGCAAAACTTCCGGAAAAAAAGCACACCAAAAAGGTGATAATTATAGAAGCCCAGGCGGGACAGGGAAAGACCACACTGGTCTCCCAGTTTCTTAAATACAACAACAACACATTCATCTGGTACCAGGTCGGACCGGAAGACTCTGACCCGGTCCTGCTGCTCTCTTCACTCCTGGCCAATCTCACTGCCAACCTGCCTGATTTCAGTTCACCCCAGCTTACAACCATTCTCAACGAAGGCAGTGTCGGCCCTCTTGACCTGACCCGTTGTGCCAATATCCTGCTCAGGGATCTTGACCACTATCTCGCCACTGATATCTACCTCGTTTTTGATGACCTCCATCGCATAGAGTATGGAGCACTCACCAACAACCTCCTGGAACATATCATTGATACTTCCCCACCAAAAGTTCATTTCATTTTTGTCAGCCGGCACCCCCTGGAACTGAAAAGTAAAATTCTTCGAAACGGCAACCAGATTGCCTATATAAGCACAACAGACCTTGCCTTTAACAATGAAGAAATTGAAGAACTGTGCAACAATGTTCTCAACAAGGCAATAAGCAGACAGGATGCGATTGCCATTCAGCGGATTACGAAAGGCTGGGTCATGGGTATCATTCTCGCCAGTCACCCCATCAGCGGAAGAAACCACTTCTGGCTTGATGATGCCATCTCACCCGCAGACGGCAGAAGTGGAAAAGACCATATGCTCGAATACTTCCAGGAGGAGATATTCGACCAGATCCCGAAACACCTGCATATCCCTTTTCTGGAACTGTCAATGCTGACGGAGATACCGGCAGACCTGGCGACCGAAATCACCTCCATTGAAGAATTCAGTCAGGTTCTGTCCGATATGAGTCAGGCCAATTTCTTTATTTACAAACTTGACGACCGGAAGCACGTTTTCCGTTTCCACCATTTCTTCCAGGAATTTCTCCAGAAAAGAGCCCATATTCAGCTGGACAGTGAGCAAATCAGAACGATCCACCGCCGCGAAGCCCAATATTACCTTGAACGAAATATGACGGAAAAAGCCCTGACCTGCTATAGAAATGGTGAGGACTTTCAGGCGATGTCAAACATCCTGCAGGAAAAAGGCATGGAATTGATAGCAGAAAATAAGACAATCACCATCCTCACCCTTCTGCAGGGCATTCCGGAAAAAACTCTTTTTCAATACAGCTGGCTCACTCTCTATGCCGGTCTTCTCCGTGTTGATTTCACCCCCCAGACCACTCTGCCCTTCTTTGATTCAGCACGCAGGGATTTCATAAAAAGTGGCGAAGAAATCGGCGAACTTCTTACACTCTCGCAGACAATTTATTACCATTTTGTTATCTCCGGTCAATATACAGTCGGCTCCGAACTGCTGCTGCGAACAGAAGTCATTCTGGAAAAGAACAAAAAAACAATGGAGGTTCCCATAACAATCATTGCAGCCAGGAACCTGGCATCCGGATATTGCTTTTTTAACGGAGATATGGACAAGGCGCGTCATTTTATTCAAATGGCAAGCACTCTCGCCACCCGCCACGACATCAGGAATTTTATCGCCTCCACCCGATTCATCCAGGGCTATATTGAACTGCTGAGCGGTAACCGGGCTAAATTCAAACGGGAAGCGGAAATCTGCTTTACCCTGCTGAACGACCCGCTTGTCGGTGAATCCAACAAACTCACCATGAGAATTATGAATCTCTGTCATCTCTCCATGACCGGAGATTTCCTGAACTATGAACTGCAGCAGACAGCCCTGCAACAGGCAATTGACCACACGGTCATTGATCAGACTGTTGCCGCCCCATACCTGTTCGTCTGGACAAGCAGTAATTTCTTTGCCCGCGGCCTGGTTGAGGAAGGCCTCGATCTCCTTGCCCGGGGATACGGTGTCACCTCCACCGCATCAAGTGATCATATGCTCAGCCAACTTCTGCAATGGCAGGCTTTCGGGCATGTGCTTGCCGGAGCACACAACAAAAGCATGAAACTGCTTGCAGAATCGGCGGACCTAAGAGAGAAAGCCGGCGGGCCTTTCTACATTGCCTTTCATCATATTATTGCCGGAGCCATTTTTACCCGGCTGAAGATGTACAAAAAAGCAGAGAGCGCACTTGAAAGGGGGCTGGCCCTCGCCCAGTCTATTCCATCGACATACCTCACCCTCTGCGGCCTGATAAACAGAAGCTATCTGAATTATGAATCGGGTACACCTGAAGGCGCGGTAGATGACCTGGAAGCGGCCCTCTCTCTTATGAAGATTAATGATTACACCTTCTTCTGGACCTGGGAACCGATAATGATGGCCAGACTCCTCGGGTTTGCCGTAAGAAGAGATATCGAAAAAAGTTTTGCACGATCTCTTGCCCGCAGACGCCTGCATGTCAATTTCTCCGATGACGGCGAACCGATCCCACTGCTGAAATTCACCTTTCTTGACAGTTTTGAAGTCAGTATCCAGGGCAAAGTCATTTTCAGGGCCCGTGACCTGACCCCATTCCAGCGTGAACTCCTTGGCCTGCTGGTGACCGCAAAAGGCCAGCGTATTCCACAGGAAAAGATACAGCTTGAATTATGGCCGGAAAGCAGTCCTGAAAACGCCAGAAAAAGTTTTGACACTCTCCTGGCCCGCCTGCGCAAACTGATGTCACCCCATCTGCCAATTCCGGTCAAACACTATCTTTATACACAAAAGGGGATTCTCTGCCTGGAAAACTACGAAATAGATGGTCTTGATTTTTTTGAAGCTGCCCGGACAGGTCTCTCTCACTCAAAAAACGGTGACTGGCTCCAGGCATACGGTAAATTCCGGACGGCATTTTCACTGTACAAAGGAATGATGCCGGAGGACACCTTCAAAAGTGAACAGGTCCTGGCCTACAATGATGAACTGGTCAACCTCTTTGTGGAATTCACAACGGCTTGGGCAAAACATATGATCGAGTCAGGGCGACCTGAAGAAGCAATCGGCCTGATAGAAAAAATCCTGCAAATCAATCTGCTCGAAGAAAACCTGACCACCCTGCTCTATACCCTGCACACACAAAACAACAATCTCCTGAAGGCCCGTTCCGTTCTTGACAGGTATAAAAAAGCACTGCAGCGTGCGGAATACACCAGGGATGAAATAGAAAAGATCCTGGAAGAAATCAGATCCGGCAGAAAATAAAACCTCAAGGAGACAATCAGCAGCAACAGATATGTAATTTCAATTACGAAATTAAACATTTTCGAAACGACTGGACATCCCGGTATACTTCCTCACTTCAGACAGTTAAAGAAAAAACTGACGCCACTCATCCTGGAACAGATTTTGCTGCAGCAAGACTACACAGACAAACTCTTTTCTGATTACGTATGAAACTCAGCCTGTTATTTGTGAGTCTGGGGATTGGGCCTGAGTTTCATGGGTAATCAAGAACTCTTTTTTGGTAATTGGTCACAGGGGCAGCAATTATGATACCAGCTTTTCAATCCGCACTTTCAGGACTTCGCGCCTTCAGCACTCGAATAGAATCGAACGGCAACAACATTGCCAATGCACAAACCAACGGATTTAACAAGACACGGGTTCTCCTTGAAGAAGCTAAACCCCACGGGGTGAAAACCCAAATCGAAAAAGTCGACGCACAAAAGACCACTGTTTTCCAGGAAACCGGCAATGGCCAGGAGCCGGTCGAGTTGTCAAATGTTGAGCTGTCCAGTGAAATTCCAGAAACAATTGTCAACAGCAGAATGTATGAGGCAAACCTGAAAACGATTAAGGCAGCGGACGACATGGTCGGCAGCCTGCTGAAAATTAAATCATAACCTGAATCCGAGACGGTTACGTGACCATTTTTTTGATAGCATATTGATATCTGATTACCCATGAAATTCAGCCACATCCCCAATTTCACATCTGATTACGTATGAAACTCAGCCTGTTATTTGTGAGTCTGGGGATTGGGCCTGTTAAACAGAATCACTCGCCACCCTTTGAGGCATCAGCTCTTCGATTCGAGGTTGATTATCCCTCATTAAGCCCCGACAAGGGACAGCTTCCGCAGCGGGGTTTGTTTTTTTTACAGAACTTTTTTGCAACCGCAACGATCAGGGCATGATATTCATTATACAGTTCTGTTTCCTCCGGCAAATTCTCCATAAACAGTGACTGCATCGCAGTGTAATCTGTTTCCTCTTCAACAAGATTATGTCGCGAAAAAACCCTGTGGGTATAAGCATCAACCACGAAGACAGGATGATTGCAGGCATAGAGAAGAATCGAATCTGCGGTTTCAGGGCCAACACCCCTGACACTGAGAAGGTTTTCCCTGGCCGAAACCATATCATCCTGATAGAAAAGCTCAGGATCACCTCCATATAAATTCTCAATCATGAGCAACACATTGCGCAGCCTGCCTGCTTTGACATTATAATAACCTGACGGACGGATCAACTCCGCCAGATTTTCCAGGGAAAGAACAAGCAACTGTTCATATGACAACACTCCTGCATTACGCAGATTATCGATTGCCAGAGTTACATTCTGCCAGTTTGTATTCTGGGTGAGTACAGCTCCAACCATGATCTCAAAGGACGTTTCTCCCGGCCACCAGCCCTGGGGTCCAAAATGATCAAGCAGCTTTTTGTATGCCTCCAGATAACAGTTTTTCCTGCCCATGACAAAATCGCTGTAACCTACTCTTCTTTTTCCGGCTTATCACCGAGACAGATACCAATTTCGCGGGCCGTGAGAATTTTATCACTGGAAAGATCGACTTTTTTCCTCTCCTTTATTGCATCGGCTATAGGCACGGCCACCATCTGTGAATCCTTCAGGGCGACCATATGATCAAAAACTTTTTCCTCCACAAGACGAACAGCAGCGGCACCGAAACGCAGAGCAAGCAGACGGTCAAATGTAGTTGGAGACCCTCCCCGCTGCAGGTGCCCCAGAACCAGGGAGCGTGAATCTTTTTCGGTACGTTTGCGAATCTCGGCTGCAACCCATTCACCCACACCACCCAGAATAACCTCATCACGTCCCATTTCTCCATGCCCTTTGTTGAACACCTTCCCGTCTTTTGTCACTGCCCCTTCAGCCACAACAACAATTGAATAGTGCTTGTCATGGAGTTCATTGTCTGTAATTTTATTACAGACTTCTTCCATATCAAAAGGAATTTCAGGAATCAGAATAACATCCGCCCCCCCGGATATTCCTGAGTAAAGCGCAATCCAGCCAGAATCCCGTCCCATCACCTCGACAACGAGAACCCTGTCATGGGATTTAGCAGTAGAGTGCAGTTTGTCGAGTGCATCAGTTGCAGTGGAGACTGCTGTGTCAAACCCGAAAGTCCTGTTTGTCATTTCAAGGTCGTTGTCAATGGTTTTGGGAACACCGATTACCGGCATACCCTTCTCGGCAAATCGATGGGCAATTTCCAGGCTGCCGTCGCCACCGATGGCAATATGACAGTCAAATCCCATTCTCTCAAAATTTCTCAGGATCTTGTCTGATATATCGACAATCTGTATTTCTCCAGCCAGGTTTTCCACAGGGCGCCTGAATGGATTGCCCTTATTGGTTGACCCGAGGATTGTGCCACCGGTGGAATAAATCCCCTCAACATCTTTCAATGTCAGGCGCACCATCTCATCAAAGTCCAGAAACCCGGCGTAACCGCTTTTACTGCCATAGACTTCCCACCCTTTCCGATAACAGGTGTGAACAACCGAATATATCACGGCATTCAACCCGGGTGCATCGCCCCCTCCGGTGGATATCACAATTTTCTTCATCTTCTTCCTCTTGCCGAATATGGATCTACACTCATTTCTGCTGCTCACAGGGACAGCCACTCAATGATTTACAACTTCTAAAGCAATGTCGTTAACTTAAGCGATGAGTCCCATTCCGACCTCGTCCGAAGGACGCTATAAACCCGTCCCTGGGGGCTTGACTGCAGCCGTCCTGGCTGCAGACACCCCCGGCCAAGGTCAGAATGGGTCTTTCCTTAACCATCTTGTCCTTAGGTTAACGACATTGACGTACTATAAACAGTTATTCTATTTATAGTACGTCAATATCCTGAAAATTCATAGTTACGATTTTAAAAAATCACAACTCCTCTGCAGAAAATAAAAACAAAACCTATCCATTTGTTTTTATAAACTATATCCTACTGCTGCCAGATCAGAATCCCTCAAAAAATCAGAATTGTATTCAAGTAAAGACTTGAATATTTCGAACTTCGCTATAAATTAAAGAGTAGGCGGATTGACTATTGAGCGTCACTACCTTATTCTGTAATAAAATAAAAAATAGCCAACTTCAGAGTGAACAGGGACAATGTCTGACATTTTCCCCCTGTCACTCGAAGAAACTTCTGATGTAAATCAGTACTTATAGACCATTTTTTTTGAGGAGGCATTTCATGTCTGAATTTAATGTAACAGATCTTGCGGTTGAAAAACTGAAAGAGTATATGCAGCAGAACAATATTGATTCTGCCCTGCGTATTGCTCTCATGCAGGGCGGCTGAGCAGGCCCGTCCCTGGGATTGGCTCTGGATGAGCCAAAAGAAAACGATAAAATTTACGAAAACGACTCCCTTAAATTCCTGGTGGAGGGAAGCCTGATGGCTACCTGCGGCGGTATTACCGTTGATTTTGTGGACGCCGGGCCAAGGTCGGGTTTTGGTATTACTTCCGTGAACCCGATAAATGGTGGTGGCGGATGCAGCTCCGGTTCATGTGGCTCCGGTGGTTGCGGCTGATTTTGTGTTTTATGTCACGCAGATCCTTTTTCAGAATTGATATGCTTCTGCTCAGCAAGTAACTTATTGATTTAAGGGTACCTTGAAAAATTAGAATTTTCGTTCGAAGCAAAACAACAGAGAAATTACAAAGGGCGGTATATTAATCATGTGTGAGCGTTTTTTTATTTCCTCTGGATTGAGAGACAACACGGAAAACCAATTTTTCAAGGAAGCCTGAAGAAAAGAACTGTCCTGGCAAGCTTCCCTGGTGAAGCTTGCCTTTTTTTTTTATTTCCTTAAGTCAAATTCTTGACACCCCTCCTGCCCATCCTTATTTTCTCAACGTATTGATGCAGCACGACTGAACCCGAAAGCTCAGCCGTTTATGCCCTTCAGGGTATTTATGCCCTTCAGGGTATTTATGCCCTTCAGGGCACAACAATGGACACTGCTTCACTGATATGATAATTCCGTCTCCGGAAAATACTTTCCGTGGCAGGATTTTCAGGAAAAAAATTCAACACAAGTTATTTTTTATTTTTCAGAGAGAGGAGAAATATGCAATTTGACAAGTTTACCCATAAATCACAGGAGGTTATCCAGGCCGCACAACAACTGGCCCGGAACAGCAATCACCAGGAAATCCGAACTGCCCATCTGCTCAAATCCATTCTGGTGCAACCAGAGAGTATTGTTGTTCCTGTACTCCAGAAAATGGGCACGGATCCCGCTGTACTGCTCAGCGGCATAAACCAGGCCCTGGAGGCAATACCAAAAGTCTCAGGACAGGGTGCAGGGCAGACCTATGCCTCTGCCGACCTCACCAAGGTCTTTGACAGCGCTTTTGGTGTTGCCAAACAAATGCAGGATGACTTTATCAGCCAGGAACATCTTTTCCTGGCCGCGATTAAAAACGGTGAGCCGGAAATACAGAAAATCTTTGCCGCGGGAGGCATTGATGAGAAAAATTTCCTCCAGGCCCTGTCGGAAATCCGTGGAAGCCACCGGGTAACTGATCAGTATCCTGAAGAAAAATACCAGGCCCTGGAAAAATACGGCCGCAATCTTACCGACATTGCCCGGCAGGGAAAAATTGACCCGGTCATCGGCCGGGATGAGGAAATTCGTCGGATTATCCAGGTGCTTTCCCGGCGGACAAAAAACAACCCGATTCTTATCGGCGAACCGGGCGTCGGAAAAACAGCGATAGCTGAAGGACTGGCCCAGAGAATAGTCAATGGAGACATTCCTTCAACCATCAAAAACAAACAGGTCATAACCCTTGATCTCGGTGCTCTTGTTGCGGGAGCAAAATACAGGGGAGAATTTGAAGACAGGCTGAAAGCCGTTCTCAAGGAGGTTGAGGAAAAAGCAGGAGAAATTATTCTCTTTATTGATGAAATCCACACCCTTGTCGGTGCAGGGGCAACAGAGGGGTCAATGGACGCCTCCAATATGCTCAAACCAGCCCTGGCCAGGGGAGAACTCCACTGTATAGGTGCCACAACCCTTGATGAGTACAGAAAATATATTGAAAAGGACAGTGCCCTGGAACGAAGATTTCAGCCAGTCCTGGTGCAGGAGCCAAGCGTCGAAGATACGATTGCCATCCTCAGGGGAATAAAGGAGCGATACGAAATACACCATGGCGTAAGGATCCAGGATGGTGCAACCGTTGCCGCGGTAACCCTGTCCGACAGGTATATTACCGATCGTTTTCTTCCAGATAAGGCCATTGATCTTATTGACGAGGCGGCTTCAAAGCTGAGAATTGAAATAGATTCCATGCCAACAGAAATTGATGAACTGGAACGAAAGAAGATCAAACTGGAAATTGAACAGGAGGCTTTAAAGAAAGAAAAGGACAAGGCGTCAAGACAGCGTCTTGAGGAATCGAAGAAAAAACTGGCTGACCTGGATGAACAGCTTAAGGCCATGAAAGCCCAGTGGACTTTGGAAAGAGATACAATCCAGAAAATCCGCCAGATCAAGGAAAGCATTGATGCCGCCCACATAGAGGAAAAGAAAGCGGAAAGAGAGGGTGATCTTCGCCTGGTGGCCGAGATCCGATATGGAAAAATCGTCGAACTCCAGAAAGAGCTGGAAGAAGCCAATCTCAAACTGCAGGAAATCCAGTCGAGACAAATGATGCTCAAGGAGGAGGTTTCCGCTGAGGATGTGGCAACAGTTGTCGCAAAATGGACAGGTATTCCGGTGGATAAACTGCTTGAAGGAGAAAAGGACAAGCTTGTTCAGGCAGAGAAAATGCTTGGCAAACGGGTAATCGGCCAGAAAGATGCTATAGCCGCTGTTTCCAATGCCGTGAGAAGAGCAAGGGCAGGACTCCAGGACCCCAACCGCCCCCTGGGGAGCTTTATTTTTCTTGGACCAACCGGAGTTGGAAAAACCGAGCTTGCCCGATCTCTTGCTGACTTCCTTTTTGATGACGAACATGCCATGATACGCATTGATATGTCTGAATTCATGGAAAAACATTCAGTTGCCAGGCTGATTGGTGCCCCTCCTGGTTATGTAGGTTATGATGAAGGTGGATATCTCACGGAAGCAGTCAGGAGACGCCCATATTCCGTCATCCTCTTTGACGAAATTGAAAAGGCACATCCGGATGTCTTCAATATTCTTCTCCAGGTACTGGATGACGGCCGCATGACAGATGGCAAGGGACGAACAGTCGATTTTAAAAACTGCATTCTTATTATGACCTCCAATCTGGGCAGCAATCTCATCATGAAAATGGCAGAGGAGAATGTTGACAGAAAGACCATTCGCAACCAGATTGATGAACTGCTCCACAGTCATTTCAAACCTGAATTTTTAAACAGGATTGATGACACTATTATTTTCAACAGCCTGAGCAGAGAGGATATGCTGGCCATTATCGATATTCAGCTTGGCAAACTCATCAAGCGACTTGAAGCCAGGAAAATGCATCTGACAGTTGAACGTTCCGCCAAAGATTTTCTGATCGAAAGCGGATACAACCCGTCATTTGGGGCAAGGCCATTAAAACGGGCCATACAGCATTTTCTTGAAGACGAACTGGCGCTGCGCCTGCTCAAGGGGGAATTCCTGGAAGACGATCATATCGTGGTAACTGCAGGTCAGAATGGTCTTGAATTCATAAAACAGAACTGATTTTCAGGTGCCGGCAGTATGACAATGTAATGCACTTTTTCTTTACAGCAAAGACGAGGTGCATTACATAGTGTCTGTCCAGAAGCATTTTTTTCCGTTTGATTACTGAAAATACAAAAAAACGGTTGTATTACCTTCAAACGTACACCAACTCAGGAGCATGACATAGAGATCCATAAGATACTGTTTCTGAACAACTTTTTTTAAATGACCACATTCAGCGGATTTCTACCTGAGTCATTTCAACCATGTGAAAATAATGAGTTCAACTATTGAAGATCTGACGATTAATTATGAAGAAGACGGACGCCTTATCGTAAAGGAAACCGGAAAAGAAGTACTCTCAAAAGGAGCCTGGACTACAATCCTCTTCAGATACAATAACCTTAACAAAAGTACCGGGGAATACGGCAAAGATATGTTCACAATCCGCCGGTACCAGAAGCGACAGGGGGAATATATTCCAAAGTCCAAATTCAATATTTCCAGCGTGAAGCAGGCAAAACAGATAGTTTCAGCTCTGGAAGAATGGATCAAAGAAGCTGAAAAATGATTCTTCTTTCATTTTCCCCTTGACGGCTGTTGCGTAATAAAGTAGTTTGCCGCGGTCTTTTGGAGATGCCGGGGTGTTTCTGGTGATTCATTTGGTTGAAACAAAAGATGAAATGACAGAATAAAG
>NZ_JBPLBA010000024.1:0-10164 GCF_054039375.1 Desulfomarina sp.
AGAAAATAAAAAATGGAATCACGACAACGATTGATGATTTTTCAACAGAATGGCAGTGGTGAACAGAAAATTGCCGGTTTGAAAAAATATGGAAAAGATTTGTTTGATATTGAGATTTTTGAAATAAATGAGGAGCTTCCTCCCGTGGTGGATGATACTTCCGGATATTTGCCCGAGGATCTTTCCTGTGACCTGGTTCTCGATTTCCTGACTCACCAGGATTTATCCTATGATCTTGCAGCGTTGTGCGCGAAAAAACAAATTGCCATCGTTTCTTCAGGAAAGAAAATTCCTTCCAGATGGGTTATGACACCTCCGACCTGATGTGGTCTTCCAGAGCAGGCTGCTCTTGGTAAATATGGGGAAAAATTTGGAGCTCCACAATTCGAAGTTGAAGTGAAGGACGGGAAAATAGCAAACGTCAATGTATTGCGAGGTGCGCCGTGTGGTGCCACATGGGAAGTGGCTGAACGACTGATCGGCCATCCTGTGGAAGATGCAGGCCGAAAAATCGGCCTTGAAACACAGTTCTACTGTTCTGCTGACCCGGCTGGCTGGGATCCTGTCCATGGCAAGAGCCCCGTCCATTTTGCCGGTAAAATCCATGACAGGGAATTACAAAAAGCGATAAAAAAAGTATTTTCTCTTATGGAAGAGTAGCTGCCGGAAAACTCCTCACGGAGCAATTACCCCTGTGAGGAGTTTTGTTATTCACCAGTTCTTTATAAATATCTCAAAAAATCCAGCGGGCTTGACACAGGCGGGGCATTTATCCGGCGGTTGTTCTCCTTCATGCAGATAACCGCAGTTCAGACATTTCCACATGACTGATTTCGTCCTGACGTACGCTCTGTCTGCAGCAAGGTTATCCGCAAGTTCCCGGAACATGATCTCGTGGTGTTTTTCAGCCACATTGATAGCATGGAAGGTGTCCGCAGCTCTTTTGAAACCTTCTTCTTCGGCCACAACAGCAAAGACACTATACATTTTATCGTGAACATAGAGTTCTAGTTCGGCTGAAGAGAGAAGGTTGCTCCCTGTGTCACTGATCACTCCGGCGGGAAAAATGCCGCTGATTTCCATTTCTCCACCGTTGAAAAATTTGAAAAACCGCAAGGCGTGTTCAAATTCCTGTGCCGCAGTCTCATCAAAAATTTTTGCAATCTGAGCGTGTTGTTCTTCCCTTGCCCTGATTGCAAAAAAATTGTACCTGGTGCGTGCCTGGGCCTCAGCTGAGTATGAGAGCAGCAGATTATGGGCGGTTCTGCTTTCCCGGAAGCTGACCATAAGTCCTCCGCGGTTATTCTTCAATTATTATGGCATCAGCACCACATTCGTCCGCTGCCTGTCGTACCAGAGTTTCAAGATGTGCAGGAATTTCATCAAATTTTACGATGGAAAGGAGTTGATCTTCATCATATTCAAATACTTCCGGACAAAGTTTATTACAATTTCTGTCACCCATGCACTGACTGGTAATTTTTGCCTTTATTTTATTTCTCCTCTTTATTTGTCTATGCTTTTTATTATACCGCTATTTGCGGAGCTTTGTATAAAGATTGAACAATTGTCTTTTATCCCGATTGTCTGTGTGTCACTGGAAAATTAAAAATCCTTACATATGATTAATATGCCGCGCATGTGCCGGACGTAATTTCGTTGCTGATCAGAGAATTCATGTGAAGCCTGGATCAGTCAAGGTCGTGTGAAGCTTTAAGCACTGTATATGGCAGCTGCAGATATTCAAGAACCTTACCGGTTTTCTTGAAATCATTCTGGTAGAAAAATCTGGAAAGATTTATGGTAATACCACCGTAGAAAGCTCTCTTTTTACTGACCTCTTCGGTATCGTATCCCCTGGAATAATAACCGGCATGCAGTTCGAGATATTTTAAAAAGGTGTTTTCGATGGCATCAAAACCGTCAAGTTTCAAAGCTATGGAATAGTACTGGTTAGAGTAGTCATCGAAAATATTATTGACATCCACGTTGAAATAATACTCGACTCTGAAATCAATTTTCCTGTCAAGTTCAGGATAGTTTTCCATCAGCATACTGGTCAGGGCGCCAAATGTGTTCATCACCATATCTTCCCAGGAGAATCCCTGAGAATCACTTGTGGCATCCCCAAGCTCCATGGCCGCCTGCACAACCCACGCTGAAAGCGCGCCATATGTATTAGCTTTTTGTGAGTCATATCCCCAGCTTTTATAGAGGCCGGTCAGAGCGTCTGAAAAAGTGTATGTTGCCCAGAAATGACCGAGTTTATCAGCCCCGCCATATTTGGAATCTTTTTCGAACCAACCCTCGTCGGCATTGTGAAATCCTGAAGAACCATAATCCCATGTTGCCAGACCCCATATACCTATGATTGCAGCAGATGCCGTAGTGGTGTAGAACATTTTCTCTTCTTTGGGTAAATCACTCCACCAGCCCCCTTCAGACAGGTTGTCACTAGAGGAAGACGACGAAGAAGGAGTGTTTTGCAGGGCCAGAGAATTGAAGGGTGTAACTGTCAGAATGAAAAAGGTGAGTATTGTCAGATAAGTAATTTGTTTATAGTTCATTTTTTCATAGGGTAGATTGAATTTTTGGTTAAAAACAGAGACCTGATTCGTGACGAGATTTCAAATAAACAGCGCATCAGCATTGTTACTCCATAGAGCCAAGTTACGTCAAGTATTGCTTGAGTCAGGCTATCCATTTTTCAGGAATTTCACTGATGGGAAACCGGAAGAAGAACAGTGAATGTTGTTCCCTTGTTTTTTATACTTGTGACACTGATTTTTCCATGGTGGGAATCGACAATACTTTTAACAATAGCCAGTCCCAGTCCTGTTCCCTGGATTCCCCTGGTATTCTCATCTTTTGCTCTGAAGAACCTGGTGAAAATATTGGGGAGATCTTCCTTGCTGATCCCGTAGCCGGTATCTCTTATCTCTGTCTTGAGGTAGTCATTTTCGTGAATTGCCGAGATTGTAACCCTGCTTTCAGGGGGTGAGTATTTTATACTGTTTGTAATCAGATTGGAAAAGACCTCTTCCATGTTCTGCCTGTTGGCAAATATCCGGGGCAGGTTTTCTTCAACAGTCAACTCAATCCGGGTCTGTTTTTCATTCGCGTAGGGTGAATGGAAAGCAACCTGTTCCTGTAACAGCGAGGCCAGATCAACCTGTTCTTTTTCATGGGCAATCAGGCCGGATTCGATTCTGGAAAGATCGAGGAGTTCCGTGACAAGATTATTGAGACTGAGAATTTTCTCAGATGCTCTTTCAAGGATCTCCTTCTGTTTTTCCGTGATATCACCCGCCAGTCCATCAAGAATGATTTTCAGCTGCATCAGCAGCGAATTCATAGGGCTCCTGATTTCATGGGAAACCATGGAAACAAAATCAGACTTCATCTGATCCATTTTCTTCAGGGCGGTAATATCGTGGAGCACGGTTATTGTGCCAAGGTTTTCATTTGTCCTTCCCCTGAAAGGGGCGCATCTGGCGCTGTAGATCTTGTCCTCCCCTTTTTCATCAACCACCTGGATTTCATTGGTGATTTCGGAAAAAGTGTTGGGTTCCATGGCGAGAGCTTTATCGATTGCATCCCTGATCTCCTGATTGGAAATAATGTCTTTCACCTGTTTTCCTATGACCTCTTCACCGTGATAACCTATCATATGGAGAAAAGAGGGATTAGCCTGGACAATATTTTCTTCGGAATCGGTGGTCATCACTCCATCGGTCAACCTGTTGACCATAATTTTCAGGCGGGATTTGGAGTCGGTAATATCCTGGAGGGCCATGGTGTATCGCAGGGATTTGTTGACAACCGCCCTGAGCTGGTCCGGTGTGAAGGGTTTTGGAATAAAATCGAAGGCACCTTTTTTCATGGCTTCAATGGAATGTTCCAGTGTCGCGTATCCGGTAATGACTATGACCACCGTATCCGGGTGTCTTGCCCTTACCTGGGAGAGCACATCAAAGCCTGAAATTGAAGGCAGCATGAGATCCACCAGAATGATATCGAAATGGCGCTCCTGTATCATCTGCAGTCCCTGTTCCCCGTCCGGGGCAACTTCCACACTGTAACCTTTGTCGGTCAATACTATTCTGCAGGCATCACGAATCCTCGCTTCATCGTCGATAACAAGAATTTTGGGTTCTCTATGGAATTGTATTTCTGCCGGACGGCTCATATCCTGCTCCTTAAGACTCTGGGAATGAAATGAAAAATATATTGTCGGGAGGTGTTATTTAACACCCTATTTCTAAAGGTGGTTATAAAATCATAGAGTTGCTACCCCTCCCCTCTGTGAGGAGTCACTTGTCTCTGCATGTAATAATAAAAAATGAGGTCCAAAGCAAATGACCATTTGAGAAAAATCATTTTCCTGACACTTTTATTAACAGACTGAAATATTTCTTCTTATCAAATACTATTTATGGTTTTTATCATTTAAATATATTAATATTGTTGAATTGAAAAAAAGCTATGATATCAACATTTATCTATTGTAGTATTCGCAGGTCGAAACCATAAAATGATTGTAATTACCCACAGGAATTCCAGTTTTCACAGTCTCTTTGAATGGTACAGGCAGGCAGGGCAAACCAGAGAGTCGGTAAAAATTTATGGCAGGTGAGCGATTACAGTCCAGAGGTAATAAAGGCGTGGAGTTATTAACCCCGTGAGTAGTTACAAACGATTGTCTCAATGAACTATTTTGATCAGTACCTGCAGTCTTTCCGGCAATGATTTCAGGGACCGGCAAGATGTAAAGGGGCTTGATTGTATGGAGGATCTTGATGTGACCAGGATTACCCCCGGACAGGAAGTAAAAAACAGGATAGGTTCAGTACTGGTAGTTGGAGCGGGCATTGGAGGAATGCAGGCCTCACTGGATCTGGCCAACAGTGGCCTTCTGGTTCATATGATCAATGATGAACCTTCCATTGGTGGTACCATGTCCCGCCTCGATAAAACTTTTCCCACTGGAGATTGTGCAATGTGCATGATTTCTCCCCGAATGGTCGAGTCCAGCCGACATCCCAATATCAAGATGCATACCATGGCCGGTGTAAGAAAAGTGTCCGGTCAAAAGGGAGATTTTACTGTCACGATTGAACAGAAAGCCAGGTATGTGGACGGCGACAAATGCACCGGATGTGGTGCCTGTGAAGAAAAATGTCCCACCAGGGTACTTGATTTTTTCAATCAGGGTCTGAATAAAAGAAAAGCAATTTTTGCTCTTTTTCCTCAGGCAGTTCCCAATACCCGTGCGATAGATGGGGATTACTGTCTTTTTCTTACCAGGGGAGTATGCAGAAAATGTGAAAAGGTCTGTGATGCTGATGCCATTAATTTTGATGACAAGGATAAACTGTATGATATCAGGGTGGGGTCGATTATTCTCACCCCGGGACTCAAAACCTATCAGCCTGAAATCAGACAGGAATTTGGTTACGGCAAACACGCCAACGTAGTAACCTCACTTCAGTTTGAACGACTGCTTTCCGCTTCGGGCCCCTGTGGTGGAACCGTAGCCCGACCGTCTGATGGCGGGCATCCCAAAAAACTGGCCTGGATTCAATGTGTCGGTTCCAGGAATGAACACAACGCGAATCCCTGGTGTTCATCAGTCTGCTGTATGTATGCTGCAAAACAATCCATTATTGCCAAGGAACATGACAAAGAAGTGGATTCCACTGTTTTTTATATGGAACTGCGGGCTTTCGGCAAGGATTTCGACAAATATATAGACAAGGCAAAAAAAGACGCGGAAGTTACCTATAGAAGGGCTATGGTTTCCGAGGTTCTGGAAGATCCGGAGACAAAAAATCTTATCATCCATTATATTGATGAGAACGGAAAACTGGTGAATGAAGAATTCGATATGGTGATTCTTTCAATCGGTTTTGAGCCCCGGGAAGACGCTGATGAATTTTCAAAGATTTTCGGTATCGACACTGACGAGTATGGATTTGCCCAAACCTCGAAACTCCGCCCGGTGGAAACCAGCAGAGACGGGATCTATGTCGCCGGAACCTACCAGGGGCCAAAGGATATCCCGGAGACGGTTATTCAGGGGAGTGGCGCAGCTTCATTGAGTATGGCGCTTCTTGGTGAATCCAGAGGGACTGAAGTGGAAGAAGTTGTCCTGCCGCCGGAGACTGATATTGAAGGGGAAGAACCGAAAATCGGTGTTCTTGTCTGTCATTGCGGCACCAATATTGCCGGAACCGTGGATGTTCAGAAGGTTGCTGATATAGCGGCCGAGACACCGGGAGTAACCCATGCAGAAACCATCGTTTATGCCTGCGCCCCGGATGGCCAGCAGAAAATAAGGGATGTTATCAGGGAAAAGGGTTTGAACCGGGTAGTGGTGGCTTCCTGTACACCCCGAACTCATGCCCCGCTTTTTCAGGATACCATTCGCGAGGTGGGATTGAATAAATTCCTGTTTGAACTGGCCGACATTCGTGAGCAATGTTCCTGGTGCCATATGAGTGAAAAGGAGAAAGCCACGGAAAAAGCTATTGAAATCGTTAAGATGAATATTGCTAAAACCCGGCTGCTTGATCCGGTTAACACCAGCTCTGTTGGTGTAAATCACACCGGTCTGGTGATTGGTGGTGGAATCGCCGGCCTGACTGCTGCGCTTTCCCTGGTTGAGCAGGGGTATGAGGTTCACCTTGTTGAAAAACAGGATAAGCTAGGAGGTCTGCTCTCCCGGGTTCGTTCCAATCTTGAAGGAGATGATGTCACATCATTTTTGAAAGAAACGATAAAAGCAGTGGAGAACGAACCGGCAATTACCCTTCATCTTGGGGCTGAAGTGGAGAACATTGACGGTTTTGTCGGTAATTTCATAACATCACTCAGTAATAAAGAGACAGTTCACCATGGGGCAATTCTCATAGCGACAGGAGGAGTTGAATACAGCCCGACAGAATACGGATATACGGATTCGGACCGGGTTATCACCCAGCGTGAACTTGAAGATATGCTTGCGGCGAGGGAACCTGATAACAGGGAAACTTATGTCATGATCCAGTGCGTGGGATCCAGGGAAGATCCGAATAATTTCTGTTCCAGGATCTGTTGTCAGGATGCCCTGAAGAACAGTATCGCCATCAAGGAAAAAGCACCAGAGGCCCAGGTTGTTGTTATCTACCGGGACATGCGCTCTTATGGTTTGAAGGAAGATTATTATAAGAAAGCCAGAGATCTTGGTGTTATTTTCCTGCTGTATACCCCGGATGACAAGCCGGAAGTTGTTCCTGGTGAAAATGGTGTGAAGGTTACTGTTTCAGGGAAAGTGCTTGGTAGACAGATAGCTATAGATGCAGACTATGTGGTGCTGTCAACCGGGCTTCGTCCCCAGCCGGACGGGGAAGAGTTGTCCAAGAAATTTAAACTGACCCGTAATATCGAAGGCTTTTTCATGGAAGCCCATGTGAAACTCAGACCGGTTGATTTTCCCAGTGAAGGATTTTTCCTTGCGGGGCTGGCTCATGCACCGAAGAACCTGGAGGAGACAATCGGTCAGGCACAGGCTGCAGCCGGTCGTGCCGGTGCGCTGCTGTCCAATGAGAGTCTTACGGTTTCCGGAGTTATTTCCAAACATAATCGGGATATCTGTATGTCATGTCTGATGTGTGTGAAGAAATGCCCATTCGGAGCTCCGTTTATTGATGAGGATGGCAGAGTCAGTCATAACGAAGTGAAATGTACGGGATGTGGAATTTGTGCGGGTGTCTGTCCTGCCAAGGCATATCAGGTCAATTATTTCAGGGATGATCAGATTCTGGCAATGATAGATGCGGCAACATAGGACCATGAAACAGGATAAAGAAGATGACATCTGAAGCAGAAAAGATTCAAGAATCGAACAGTCCGGAAAATCCCGGACATGTACCGGAGGGCTGGCAGCCCAATATAATAGCTTTTGCCTGTCACTATTGTGCGTTTGCAGCAGCAGACCTTGCGGGAGTAATGAGGTTGCCTTACCCGACCAATGTGAAAGTTGTGCGTTTACCCTGCACTGGGAAACTTGACCATGCCTACCTGTTGAGAGCTTTTGAAAGGGGGGTTGATGGTGTGTTTGCGGCCGGCTGAATGGAGGGTCAATGCCATTTCCTGGAAGGAAATACAAACGCCGTAAAGAGAATTAAAAAAGTTAAGGGATTGCTGGAACTGGTGGGAGTAGATCCACAACGGCTTGAGTTTTTTCATTTATCTGCGGCTCAGGGGCCGAGATGGGCGGAAATTTGTACCGAGTTTACTGAAAAAATCAAGGCGTTGGGGCCATCACCAATCTGGCTTGCATTAAAAAAGAAGCAGGGGTCCACGGAAAGTACTGAACAGGTTGCCGGGGAGGCTGTCCAGGAATAGGTGTTTTTTCTCAAATTAAAGCCATTTTGAAAAATAAGCGCAGTCATATAAAGTGTATTACGCATTATTTTTTATTCAAAATAACGCGGAGTTTGGGAAAAAGGGCATTCTCGGATGACCTCCGAGTCCATGTCTGCCTGAGGAACTGAGGTTAATGAAGAAGGAGCGGAGAGACTATGATAGTAGGTGAGCAGAAACCATTTGATGAAGTATGGGAGATGGTCAAAGACCATAAACAGCTTACAGTCTTCGGTTGTAATACTTGCGTTGCTGTCTGCCACCAGGGAGGGAACAAGGAAGCTGAAATCCTTGCCTCTCTTCTCAGGATGCGGGCTACTCAGGAAAGTGTGGATATTGAGATTGTCCATGGCGGTATTGAACGCCAGTGTGAGCATCCTTTTTTTGAGTCAGCACAGGAACTTCTGGAAAAAACTGAAGCGGTTTTGAGTCTGGCCTGTGGAATAGGGGTACAGTTTATGGCAGCAAGATATGAAAGTACACCTGTATATCCGGCACTGAATACAACTTTCCTCGGAGATGTTCCTGAGGATGGCCTGTTTATGGAAAAATGCCAGGCATGTGGTGATTGCGTTTTGGGGATTACTGGTGGTGTCTGCCCTGTGACCCGATGTTGCAAACGATTGTTGAACGGTCCGTGCGGGGGGTCAACCATGGGCAAATGTGAAATTTCAAAGGATATAGATTGTGCGTGGCAGCTTGTTGTCAATCGTCTTGACGCACTTGGAAAAATGGAGGATTACGAGAAAATAACTCCTGTCAAGGATTGGTCAAAAGACCGCGCAGGTGGACCTCGGTCATTTAAAGTGGAGGGGTTTTAATCGTGGAACTGAAAACGAACAGCAGACTTGAGAAAATACTGAAAAGTGGACATCTTGCGGTAACCAGTGAGTGTGGACCGCCCAGATCCAGTGATCCCGCAGGAATTATAAAAAAAGGTGAGTTGATAAAAGATCATGTGGATTCCATAAATATAACTGATAATCAGACTTCCGTAACCCGTCTCTGCAGTCTGGCCGCCTGTGTTCATCTAAAACAGCAGGGTCTTGATCCTGTTCTGCAGATGGTTGTAAGGGACCGGAACAGAATTGCATTGCAGAGTGATATCCTGGGGGCTGCATCATTTGGCATAAACAATATGCTTTGTCTGTCCGGGGATCATCAGAGTTTTGGCGATCATCCAGCCGCCCAGAATGTTTTTGATATCGACTCCATGCAGCTTATCCAGACAGCACGGCATATGCGGGATGAGGGTAAGTTCCTGGGGGGTGATGCCATTAAGGTTCCTCCTAATCTCTTTGTTGGTGCTGCGGCTAATCCATTCGCTGATCCGTTCAAGATCCGGGTTCCCCGTCTTGCCAAAAAAATAGCGGCAGGGGCTGAATTTATACAGACTCAGTGTGTTTACAATCTTGATAAATTTGAAGAATGGATGAAAGGGGTCTGTGACCGCGGACTTCACGAGAAGGTTTTTATCCTGCCGGGGATAACGCCCATGCGATCAGTGGGTATGGCCAAATACCTGCGTCGTGCTGTGCCTGGAATGGATGTTCCGGAGGAGCTTGTCAAACGACTTTCAGGAGTTCCCAAGGACAAGCAGGCAGATGAAGGAATTACAATTGCCGTTGAGGCCATGCAGAGATTGAAGGAAGTGAAAGGTGTTGCAGGTTTTCATGTGATGGCCATTGAATGGGAGGAAAAGGTTCCTGAAATGGTTGAGCGGGCCGGTTTATACCCGCGTCCGGAAATTGATTGATA
>NZ_JBPLBA010000025.1:0-7427 GCF_054039375.1 Desulfomarina sp.
TGGCTGCTGGAAATCGTTCAGGAGGCGACGGAACTTCCCCTCTGCCTGGACAGCCCTGATCCGGCAATTCTTGAAATGGCCTATGGGTTGGTAAAACAGAAACCGATGATCAATTCCATCAGCCTCGAAAAGGATCGTTTTACACCGATGATCAACTACCTGCAGGGCAAAGAGTGCAGAATAATTGCCCTCTGCATGGATGATTCCGGGATGCCGAAGAGTGTTGACGATATCGTTTCCAGAGCCACATCGCTTGTGGCGGAACTGGAAAAAATCGGTTTTACCCGGGATGATATTTTTATTGCCCCCCTTATCCAGCCGATGAGTGTTGATGTGACCAATGGACGAACCGCCATGGAAGCAATCAAAAGGATTATGACTGATCTGGAAGGGGTGCATACGACGGGAGGATTGTCCAATATCTCCTATGGTCTGCCCCAGCGCCGGATTATTAATCGCTGCTTTCTTGCCATGATGATCAGTCATGGTTTTGATTCAGCAATCATGGATCCCCTGGATCGGGATATCATGGCCATGACAGCGACAGCAGACATGCTGGCCGGCAATGACCAGTTCTGCATGAACTATATCAAGGGAGTTCGGGCGGAGAGGATTGTCGCCTGAATGGTTGAGAGTACCTGTGAGCAAAACAACCCGGGTCGGTTTATATCGGCCCGGGTTGTTTGTTTTTGAAATTCGGATCAGGATTCAGGTTTTATATTTAAACAGCAGTTCTTCCCTGCGTACTCCGATGGTGGCTTCACCGCCTCTCGTCAGTTCCCCAAAGAGAATTTCTTCGGTCAGGGTATCTCCTATTTCTCTGAGGATCAGGCGGCGCAGGGGTCTTGCGCCAAAATCCGGATCGTAGCCTTTTTTCGCCAGGTATTTACGGGCTTCACTGGTCAAGGTGATGGTGACCCGTTTTTCAGCCAGCTGGGTTTCCAGCTCCCTGATCAGTTTGTCGACAATTTTTTCCGTCGCCTCTTCATTGAGAGCGGAAAAAGATATTATGGCGTCGAGCCGGTTGCGGAATTCAGGAGCAAACAGTTTGTTGATTGCTGTCTGGTCCTTGCCTTTTTTGCTGGTGACAAAGCCTATGGAGTTGGCCGCCAGTTCTCTTGCTCCCGCGTTGGATGTCATGATAATGATGACATTTCTGAAGTCCGCCTTGCGTCCGGAATTGTCGGTCAGTGTTGAGTGGTCCATGATCTGGAGCAGGATTGAAAAAACATCCGGGTGGGCCTTTTCGATTTCATCCAGCAGCAGAACGGAATGGGGATGCTTGCGGATCGCCTCGGTCAGCAGGCCGCCCTGGTCAAAACCGACGTAGCCGGGCGGGGAGCCGATAAGCCTGGCCACCGCGTGTTTTTCCATATATTCGCTCATATCAAAGCGCTCGAAATGGATGTTGAGGGTGGCGGCCAGCTGTTTTGCCACTTCTGTCTTGCCCACACCGGTGGGACCTGCAAAGATAAAACTGCCTGTGGGGGATTCCGGGTTACCCAGTCCCGCACGGGATCTTTTCACAGCCCTTGATACGGCATCGATGGCTTCGTCCTGGCCGAAAACCTGCATTTTAAGCCTCTTTTCCAGCTCCTTGAGCTCGCTGATCTCTGAAGTGGAACCGCTTTTTGCAGGAATTCGGGCAATACGGGAGACAACTTTTTCCACATCGCCGATTTTAACGAGAGAACCCTGCCTGCCCTCCAGCCGGAAAAAGGAACCGACCTCATCCATGATATCAATGGCTTTATCCGGCAGGAAACGTTCATTGATATAGCGATCAGAAAGCTCTGCCATGGCCTTGACGGCATTCTGGGAATACCTGACATTGTGATGTTTTTCGTATTGGGGCTGAAGACCTTTAAGGATTTTTCCCGTGTCCTCAACGGATGGCTCCTCGATATCGATTTTTTGAAACCGCCTGGAGAGTGCCCGGTCTTTTTCGATCTGGTTTTTATACTCTTCATAGGTTGTGGAACCGATACATCGCAGGATGCCGGCCTGGAGGGCTGGTTTGAGCAGGTTGGAGGCATCCATGGAACCGCCGCTTGTGGCCCCTGCACCCACGATGGTATGCATCTCATCAATGAAGAGAATGGCGTTTTCTTTTTTCTCAATGGCGGAAACAACACCTTTGAGCCGTTTTTCAAAATCACCACGGTACTTGGTTCCTGCTACCAGGCTGCCCATGTCCAGCAGGTGGATTTCCACGTCCCGGAGGAGGTCGGGGACCACCGGTTTTCTTTTTTCCGCCCGGGCCACTTTGTCCTCATGAATTCTGAGGGCCAACCCTTCGGCCATGGCCGTTTTACCAACACCGGGTTCTCCAACCAGCAGCGGGTTGTTTTTCTTTCGTCTGCAGAGTACCTGCATGATCCGGTCGAGTTCTTCTCTTCTGCCGATGAGTGGATCGAGTTTACCTTCTGCCGCGTATTCTGCCAGGTTGATGGTGAATTCTTCCAGAATCTTGGCATCTTTCGTGCCCGGTTCCACAATGGGATCTTTAGGCGGTGAGGGAAGGGGTTCCTTCTGCAGGCCGTCCGCGGGAAGTTCATGGGAGATGAAATTAACTACCGCAACCCGTCCGATACCTACGGAAGTCAGAAAGTAGACGGCATGGGATTCATTTTCAGAGAGGATGGAAACAAGAACGTCACCACTGTCCACCTGCTGTTTACCGCAGCTCTGTACATGGGAAACAGCACGCTGGAGTACCCGGTTGAAGGCGATTGTCTGGGCGGGCTCTCCACCTGTTCCGGAAGAAAATTTCGGGATTTCCCGGATAAAGAATTTTTCGAGCTGTTCCTTGAGCACTTCGGTTGATCCGCCGCATTCCGTGATAATATAGCTGGTAAGATCATCGTGCAGCAGGCCGTAGAGCATGTGTTCAACGGTGACATACTCGTGATTGTGGTTTTTTGCTTCCCGTATGGCCCGGATCAGGGCTTTTTCCAGTGTTTTGCTCAGCATAGTCAGTTGGTGGTGTTTATTTCAATTTCCCTTTTAATAATCTTATACCTAAAATCAGCAATTGGCAAGTTTGGTGGAAATGTGATGCGTTCCATGGTAATACTTTGAAATCATGGTAAATAATATATAGATACCTTTGGTGGTGCAGGATTCAGGTTATACCATTTCCATGGAACATCGAAGGGGAAATTCATTCTTTTTAGCCAGTTCATGAACAACAGCGATTTTGGTTTCGCTGATTTCTCTCGTGTAAATCCCTGCTACTCCGACACCTTCGTTATGAACATTAAGCATTATTCGGGTGGCGTCAGGGGTTGATTTATGAAAAACTGTTTCCAGGATGGAAATAACGAATTCCATGGTGGTGTAATCGTCATTGTGAAGAAGCACCTTGTAGAGGCGTGGTTCCTTTATCTCCAGAATTTCCTCGGTTACCACCGAGCCCTGATGATCGTTATTGTTCTCTGCCATATTTCGCTGATGTGTCAAGTTGTTGAGGTGGATTAAGGTGAACGCTGAAAAAATAACACTCAATAAATGAATTTCAATGGGGTGATTGAGAGTAATTACCCTTTAGTGATTATTTTGTTTTCTCAACATTGAGAGAAAGAGCTCCTCCAGGATAAGTCCGGTCGGCAGGGGGGAACCCTTCATTTGGAATTCCGCCTCCAGAAGAAGTTCCATGCGATGTTTCAGTCCTTCAGGGCTGTACCTGGCCGCACTGGAAAAACTCATGAAAAGAGCATAGGGATGTCCTTTGAGCTGGTCCTGCCATTTTCCCATGGTCCGCAGTTGGGGCAGGTAGGAATTCTGAAATTCATTAGCGTTCATATTGGTCCGCCACAACGGTTGACCCTGGAGTTGCAGATGTTTGAATATCAGCATTTTTTTTAAAAAATTACGCATGGTAGCCAGGATAGCCAGCCCGTGAATCCCCTGTTCCTGCAGTCGGTTCAGGATCAGCATCACCCGTGCTGTCTGTCGTCTGTTGAAGGCATCGGTCAGCTCAAAGAGAGCGTTTTCCCGACAGGGACTGACCATCTCTTCCAGGTCGCTGCAGCTGATCATCTCCCGCTCTCCGGTGAACAGTGCCAGCTTTTCCATTTCCATGACCACCGCCACAGGATGAAAACCAACCCGTTCAAAAAAGAGTTCCAGGGCCCGAGGTTCAATTTTCTTGTTAAATTCGGTGAGTGTTCTGAGCATCATTTCCCGCAGAACTTCCTTCTGTTCTCTCAGGGCGGCGGCCCCTGCACCGGTGGCAACGGAACAGTCAACAACAACACAGTTTTTTTTCAGCCAGGTGAAAAGACGCTGGCGTTTATCCACCGTTTCGGCAGTGAGGATGAGTATATTTCCTGTCGGTAATCCTTTTTCCAGGGCGGAAATACACTGGTCCACCTGGTTTGCGGAACGGGGTTTTTTTGCCTCGGGGGGAAGGGAGGCCAGGAGTTCATCCGCCCATTTTACGGAATCGGCCGGTTTTGCGAAACCGAAAAGTTTTTTCCATACGCCTTTTCCTGTGTCACTGAGAGGTGCGGAGGAAGCCGGGTCAAGACCGGCAGTTCCGGCAAAGGCTTTGAGATGCTTTGCGGCCAGATTGTTTTTTCCTGCCTTGTTCGCCTGCATCGCTTTTTCCCAGAGGGCGGGCAGGGTATTTTTCGTATGAAAGAAATTGGAGTCGGAAACCCGGTAAATCTGCAGGCCGGGCAGGAGGCTGAAGCTGAGCAGGCGTCCCAGGGTACGGCCGAAATCTTCCTGTTCTCCATCGATGGAATGCACAGTTCCACTCTGTTTTTCCAGAAGTATTTCCTGCAGCCTGTCTGCCGATTTTTTACAGAGATACCGTTCTCCAAAAAAAAGATAGGCCTGATTGTTCAGGTCAAGACTGCCGGTTTCAATCTGTTTTTCCAGGTCGTTTCGTCTTATCAGTGTCATGATTTTCGAGATAGAGCATTTTGTGCAGGATGGCGGGCAGGGAACCGGGTTGAAGGTATTCCTCTCCCCTGTTCTTCTGAAAAACAGGAGCAGTTTCTCGACTGATGTCTTCCCAGCTTGTCTCCGGGCCGTTCTGGGCCACTATTTCAAAGAGAGCCAGGGAATAGGGATTGTTGATGGCTGCTTTCCCAGTCCCTACCGTTGCCAGTATATCCACTTCATTGTAAAAAAGATTATTGAGTTTTCTGTAAATCCTGATCCCTCCGCAGGACCCGATGCTGAGAAACCGTTTTTTTGCCAGCAGGGTGTCTTTCGTGATGTCGCCTCTTTTCAGGAGCGTTTCAAAGGGCTCGAAAAGCTGTTCATAACGCCAGTAGCTGTGGCCTCTCTGGACAAACATCTCCGAGAGATTTTCCAGAAACTGTTTTAAAATTATGCGCTGCAGGAGTTTGCCCTGGTAAAAAAAGACATCGTGGCGAATTTCAGTTCCCGCCAGTCTCTTTTGCCAGGAGAGTACTATAGGATTTTTCAGAGCAAGATGGAAGAGCTGATTGAGAACTGTGCCGGGTGTCTTTTTCGCGATGTTGAGGATCCTGTTCATGTCCATGGTTGTTTCTTTTAAGAGTTGGTTATACCTGCTGTCTATTGCCGGCCTGTAGCCTTTTTTTATCAGGAGCCGGCAGTAGGAGAGAAATGAGCTTCTGCCGTCATCGTCACGTTGAAATACCGAAAGGCTTTCCAGCCTGTGATCGCTCAGCCATTCCTGAAAAGGTGTGCGTATAAAGGGTTCCGGATCAATCCTTCCCCGTTCTTTCAGCATGGATGAGACCCTGTTCCGGGTTTTTTCAGACAGCAGGTGGCCATTATGCTGGAGGTAGTGCTGGAGTATCATCTGCAGCTGGGATGAGAGGACAGTCCTGTCACTCGCAATTTTTTCCAGCATCCTGTCCACCAGGCGGGAACGGGCGGTCTGTACAACTGTCTGCAGAAGCCGGGGGAAGGTGGCTGCAAAGAGAATCAGACTGTCCGCATCCCGGAAAGCGGAGTCGGCAATGAGGTCAATGATTTTTTTCTGTTTATCTGTTGATCTGGGAAAGAAGGGGACCAGTTTACCCTTCTGGGCAAGATTGGTGATAAAATTTGATGTGTGACTGTTGGCCGGGTCGGTTTGAAGCAGGAAAGTAAGCAGGTCATTATTAAATACCTTTTCAATGCGTTTTTTCAGGATCGGAACAACGATATCACGGAAGGAAGAATCATAAAAATCATTGCCGTAGGCCAGTAAAATGTAAAGATTGCCTCCTGTCAGTTCCATGGCTGTTTCCCGGCGGGCCCGCTCTGTTGCCAAGGCCAGAACAGCTACAGCCTCATTTTTTTTTCCGTCCGCCAGGGCGCGGTTAAAGCTTTTCCGGTATGCGACACGCGCCCGGTTGTGCAGTGCATTGAAAAGATCCCGTAACCTGTCGGGGGCTGTCCTGCGTAATTTGCCTATGCCGATTTCCTGGCCGAAATTGTCCGTGATATCATGGAGGTTGTTTATTCGCCAGATGATTTTTTCCGAGCTGTTACAGTATGCATTGAGCAGTAATTTTTTTTTCTTCCCGGAAAAGGAGGTAAAGCGGAGTTCCCTGTCGTCTGGCGTCAGGGAAAAAAAATTCGTCAGCCATGCCAGGGCCCCATGTGGTGTCAACCCCGGCGTCATGAATACGGCCCTGCTGTTCCAGCTTGCGGCAAAGGAAAGTAACCCTATTTTTTTCAGTCCTTTGCGGGCTGTTTTCGGGTCCATTCCCGGAATTCTGCAGAGTTGTTCGGCCGAACGTTTCTGGCTGTCGGTCAGGGAGTTCAGCAGGGAGATTGTTGTGTCCAGAATGTCTTCTGAAACTCCGGGCAGTTGTAGAAAGGCGTCCACCGCCCACCGGCCTGCTTCGTCAAGTTCGAGAATTTGGTCGGTGAGGGGAAAGAGCAGTCGGGCATCTGTCATACGTATCTTGAGAAGGCTTGACAGGGCGTGACTGGTGACAAAGGAGTGGTTTTTTATTTTCTGCAGGAATCTCCAGGTAAGATCAGTGTCCGCTCCGGGTTGTTTTACAAATGAAGCCAGAAGAGCGGTGGTGGCAAAGGAAATTTTTTCGGTCTGCAATCGGGAAAGCGTGTAGTCCAGCCTCTTTTGCCCAATGGATGGCAGGGTGCAGAATATTCTGAAAATAAGGAGATTGGTGTAGGAGAGGGCGCGGATTTTCTGCTCAGTGTCTTTTTTTATCTGAACCCCCTCAACCGAGGGTTGTACCGCTGCAGTCGGGATTTTCATTGGCTTTTTGTGGCTGAGCAATAGTGGCCGGCCATGCTGGTTTACAGCTGTTTTTTCACCCACTGCTGTTTTGTACATTGCCACCGCTTTATCGTATGGTGTATCTTCAATGGAGCAGATTGCCGTCCTGGTGGTTGTGAGGGATAGAAAGAACAGTGTGAAAAGAAGATATATGAACGGGGTGAGTTGTTTCATTGGATACTGTTTT
>NZ_JBPLBA010000026.1:0-5507 GCF_054039375.1 Desulfomarina sp.
TTCAAATGAAAAAGTGTCAGTCCAGATCATTTTATAATCAGTCTAATGTGATTTTTGAAATACGCCTGATAAAACAGGCCCAATCCCCAGACTCACAAATAACAGGCTGAGTTTCATACGTAATCAGATTTTTTTTGATTGGAAAAAGAAATGTACCAGCCGGCAGGGCGGGGTACTGATCAGGTTTATGTGGGTTGTCTCCGGGAGCCTCGCCAACTCCTCCTTTTCCTTACATGGCCTGACCAGTACCCTACTCTTTTTCAGGCGAGAAACTGTCGCAGGACATAGGGCAGGATTCCCCCATGGCGGTAGTAGGCCACGTCAATGGCTGTATCCAGGCGGGAAATAACCTGGAAGCGAATTGTGGTTCCATCTTCTTTTTTCGCAGTAACCTGAAGTTCTTCCCCCGGTGCCATTCCGGAAAGGCCATGGATGGAATATATTTCAGTTCCGTCCAGGCCAAGGCTTTGAGGATCTTCTCCATCTTTAAACACCAGGGGCAGAACACCCATGCCGACCAGGTTATTCCTGTGGATTCTCTCGTAAGATCCGGCAATGACGATTTTTATACCGAGCAGCATGGTTCCTTTCGCGGCCCAGTCCCTGGATGAGCCTGTACCGTATTCTTTTCCGGCAAGGACAATAAGCGGCACCTCTTCCGAGAGATACTGCATGGCGGCATCATAATTAAACAGTTCTTTATTTTCCGGATATTTTATCGTGATACCACCTTCCCTGGGTTGAACCATCCTGTTTTTTATACGGATATTGGCGAATGTGCCCCGCATCATAACTTCATGATTACCCCTTCTGGATCCGTAGGAGTTGAAGTCTTTTCTGGCAATATTTTTTTCCAGCAGGTACTGCCCGGCCGGATAGTGTTCGGGTATTGCTCCTGCAGGAGAGATGTGATCAGTGGTGACACTGTCTCCCAGCAGAAGGAAGGCCCGGGCACCCTCCAGGTCTTCCAGGGGTGGCGGTGTTCTGGTGAATCCATCAAAGAATGGTGGTTTTTTGATGTAGGTTGAGTCCTTATCCCAGGAATAGGTTGTACTTTTTACACTGTCGAGTGTCTTCCAGAAATCATCTCCGTCAAAGATTGAGGCGTATTCTTTTGCAAAACGCTCACTGGTGACGAATTGCTGAACAAGCTGTTCTAGTTCTTCCTGGCCGGGCCAGAGGTCATTGAGGTAAACGGGCTGATTATTAGGATCGGTTCCCAGGGGAGCGGTTGTGAGATCGATATCTACCCGTCCTGCAAGGGCAAAAGCCAGGACCAGAAGGGGAGAGGCGAGAAAATTAGATTTGATTCGCTGGTGGATGCGTGCCTCAAAATTGCGGTTGCCTGAGAGAACTGCGGCAACGTTTAAATCTTTTTTTCTGATGAGTTCTTCAAGTTCAGGATGGAGCGGTCCACTGTTTCCGATACAGGTTGTGCAGCCGAATGCGGCAATATGAAAACCGAGGGCTTCAAAATAGGGCATGAGGCCGGCTGCTTCCAGGTAGTTGCTGACAACCTTTGAGCCGGGTGCAAATGAGGTCTTTACATGGGGCGGGATCGTCAACCCTCTTTTTACGGCCTCTCTGGCCAGGAGACCGGCGCCAAGGAGGACATACGGGTTTGAAGTGTTGGTGCAGGATGTGATTGCTGCTATGACAACAGAGCCGTTCTGGATGGTTGTCTCGCGGCCGTTCAGGGTGAGGGAGAATTTTTCCGTCCCGGTCTTTGTTGTTTTGGCAAAAGCGGATTGCATTCGGCTCAAAGGAATATGATCCTGCGGCCGTGCCGGACCGGCCAGGGAAGGTTCAACCGTGGCCAGGTCAAATTCTATGACGGAGCTGTACTCTCTTTCATCATTTTCTTCGTAAAAGAGGGACTGGGCGTGGGCGTAGGCGGTGGAAAGTGCAGCCTGTTTCCGGCGGCCCGTCATATTAAGGTAGTCGATAGTTTTTTCATCAATTGGAAAAAACCCGAGGGTCGCACCATATTCCGGTGTCATATTTGAAATCGTTGCCCGGTCGGGTATGGAGAGGTTGCTCATTCCCGGTCCGAAATATTCGACAAATTTTTCCACCACATCGTGTTTGCGTAACAGCTGTGTCAGGGTGAGCACAATGTCAGTGGCCGTAATACCTTTGTCCGGTTTACCTGTCAGGCGGACTCCTGTGACTTCGGGGATCGGCATATAATAGGGCTGGCCAAGCATGACTGCCTCCGCCTCAATTCCCCCCACGCCCCAGCCCATGACCCCGATACCATTGATCATGGGGGTGTGTGAGTCGAGGCCGACAACAGTGTCCGGGAAGGCAAGAATTCCTTCTTTATCTTTCCGGGTAAAAATAACCCGACCAAGGTATTCCAGGTTAACCTGGTGACAGATCCCTGAGTTCGGGGGGACGATTTTAAAATTGTCAAAACTCATCTGAGCCCATTTCAGAAGCTTATAGCGTTCTCCGTTCCTCTCGTATTCCCTGGCTACATTCTGGGTGAGGCTGTTGCTGGTGCCGGAGTAGTCCACCTGGACAGAATGATCGGCAACCAGTTCAACAGGAACGACGGGATTGATTCCGGCGGGATCTCCTCCCTGTTCTCTTAAGGCGTCACGCATTGCCGCAATATCTACAACCGCCGGTACTCCGGTGAAGTCCTGCATCAGGACACGGGCGGGATGATAGGGTATTTCAACCGGAATATCATACTTTTTTTTCCAGTTGACGATTGCCTGGAGGTCACTGGTTTTTACAATCGTTCCGTCATATTTTCTCAACAGGTTCTCGACAAGGATACGAATGGAGTACGGCAGCCTGGAGATGCTGCCAAGACCCTGGCGGGAGAGTTCCGACAGATCGTAATAGCTGCAGGTGTCTGTTCCAATCTGTAATTGTTTTAAGTATATCAGATTATCCATGGGGCCCCTTATGGTTGTTCTGTAACTGCATTTGGAGGAAGACAACTTGTAATTGTTCTCAAGTACCCCGGTTTTTCACGGTCTCTTGTACACGCACAGGTAAGTAAGCGCGAAGAAGAGCTTGCAAAAATCTGTGGCAGGCGAACAATTACAACTCAGAGGTTATAAAATCTTATAGTTGCAACCCTCCGGGTATTTCACATGCCTTTTGATTCAGTCAGACCACACTTTTCATCATCAGAAAATGGCTCTTCCCCTTGAAGTGAATGAAATGCCAAGCTGGGACTGGGTACCGATCATAACTGATTCAATGATGGGGGGATTAATTTTTTCTTCTGCTTTCCATGAAACAATAAAATTTGCACCGGAGCCGCCTGTGGTATCCTTCTGGGGAACAATAAATCGAGTAGAGCCCATGGGGGGGAGCAGAACCGGTTCCACAATGAAGTGTTTCAGTAGTTTTCCCTGGGTTTCGTAATAATCAACAGTAGTTACCGTCAGGGAGCGGAGGGGATCAACATTGCGGATACTGAGTGTAATTGAAAGGAGCAGAGGTGTTTCCTTGTTGCCGTGATAAATATGGGAATAGGCAGGTACATATACCTTTTGCCGCATAACGGGTGGAAAGGGTTCTGAGGCCTGCAGGGAACACGGGGTGAACAGAAGAAAAAAGAGTAATAATCGGTAAATCATGCTGCTTTTCCTGGAGTTGTTAATCCTGTGAATGGCTGCTTTACCCGTAAATCCTCACGGGGCAACAACTATATGATTTTATTACCTCTGAGCTGTAATTACCTTTACCCCTCTACTGCGCAGGATTGATCAGCAAGGGTTTCGAGTTTTTTGATATGATTCTTTTCTTCTCTGATAATCATCTGGAGTTTTTCCCTTGTTTCATCGTTATCAAGGAAATCGAGAAGAATTTCATAGAAGAGAATCGTATCCTGTTCAAATTCGATGGATTGCGCGAGGATTTCTTTGAAACTACCTGCCTCCTCGAGTTTTTCCCGGTCCAGGGAAAAAGTGTTGCTTTTTATGATATCCGTGAGAAGGGAGCGACCTATGGCAGCCATTTCCCTCTGCTCAGAAGACAAAGTCTGGTCTGATTGGATCGATTCAAACCACCGGGCATGTTTTTCTTCTTCAAGGGCCATCCAGGTAAGGACTTCTGCAAGTTTTGGGTCCTCTATACCTTCGCTTGCCCTGCGATAGGTTTCAGCGCCGTTTTCCTCAATCTGTATTGCGATATTGCATATGTCTGAGAGTGTAAACATGAGTACTTCCTTTTGTGAAAATCAGTCAAAAAACTTAGTAAAAACAGAAAGTTCCTCCCTCGGTGTGCGGTAGTTGTTGACCGGGGCATCCCTGTCTTCATATCCGAGTGCCATGCCACAGATAAGAATGTTGTCCATGGGATAGCCCAGTTGTTTTTTTATGAGTTCCGGGTATTGGCCGAGTGCCGCCTGGGAGCAGGTGGCCAGACCTTCTTCCACAGCAGCAAGCATGATGGATTGCAGGAACATGCCGTAGTCCAGAAAAGACCCGGTCTGCATTACGGGATCAAGAAAGAAGAACAGTAGAACGGGCGCCCCGAAGCCGTGGTAGTTTGCCACCCACTGTTCATAGCGCTTTTCCTTGTCTTTTCTTTCTATATTCAGTGTGGAGTAGAGCTGTCTTCCACAGGCAAGTCTTCTGCTTTTGAATGGTTCCGGCCATTTCAGGGGATAATACTGGTAATCCATTTCACCCATTTCACCACTGCGAAACAGGTTTTCCATTTCCTGGCTCAGTTCCTCTTTCTGTTTACCTGATACCACGGCCACCTGCCAGGGTTGGGCATTTGTTCCTGATGGTGCATGGCGCGCCGCGGAGAGGACAGCTTCAATCTTTTTCCGGGGGACAGGGATATCAAGATAGGCGCGGGTCGATTTTCTTGTTTTCAGAGCATCAATTGTATTCATAGTTTCGGGACATTCACAGAATTATGAATTATGCTATTATTTATTATTATAGCAGCGAATAAGAGGTGTTTTCAAAAAAACCTTACATGCAACTACTCGCGGAGGCCGCAACCGGACGATTTCATTTCCCCTGCGCCTCGATCTCGAACATGATGCATCATTTCTGGACAGACACTGGTTGATAACGGCTTGAAGTACACAAATACGTCAGCGCCGTCGAACCCCGCATATCCGTGGTAAACTTGCCAATTGCAGAATTCAGGTCATATTATACCTCGAATATACAAAAAAAGCTTTATTTAGATTGCAAATGATTATCTTTATCAGAAGATTTACGTGGTTGTGAGCAATTATGATGAAAAGAGGGTTGATTGCCGGCTATTATTCCGGCAAATTTATATCCCATTCCCTGCGAAACCCGGTCACATGCCCAGGTTTTCAGCTGTCAGGCAGAGCTTTGTATGTGATTAAGAAAATAATTCAACCTAAATCCTGCAATTGCCAATCCCGCAGGGCAAAGAAAATGAAAAAATTTACATTCACCTGAGAAGTGAATAGCCAAATTTGCTTGATATATCATAATGTATTGAAATCAAGTTATATTTACATTTTTTCATTTTCTGAAGTGCAGGATTTA
>NZ_JBPLBA010000027.1:0-11950 GCF_054039375.1 Desulfomarina sp.
CTGGATGAGCAGAAAAGGGATGACTGCTTTTGAAATGTATATCAGGTTCTTATGGACCCTGGCGCCGGAAATATAAAGACTGACCCCCAGGGGTGGAGTACAGTAACCGATGCCGAGGTTGATGGTCATCAGCAGGCCGAAATGCATGGTGTTGATGCCGAATTTGTCCAGGAGAGGCAGAAAGATCGGGGTGAGGATAAGGGTCGCCGAGATAATATCCATGAACATGCCGATAAAGAGCAGCAGGATATTGACGGAGAGGAGAAAAACCCAGGGAGAAGATATATTCTCCACAACGACGGCGGCAATTTTCCCGGGAATCTGTTCAAAGGTCAGGTATTCACCGAAGACCGAGGCGCCCGCAACAATTATGAGCAGGGTGGAGGAGGTGATGGCCGAGGTGACAACAACCTTTTTTACATCCCTCATTTTCATGTCTTTATGGATAAAGATTTCCACGAAAAAGGCGTAAAAACAGGCCACAACCGCGGCTTCATTGGCCGTAAAGAGACCGGAATAGATACCACCGAAGATAAGCACCGGTAGAAAGAGAGCCCAGCAGCTTTCCCTCAGCACGGCCATCGCCTCACTCATTGAGGGAGCTTTTCGTTTTTTCATTCCCGCTTTTTTGCAGACGATATAAGTGTAGAAACTCATGGCCAGAATGATCATCAGGCCGGGGATGAAACCGGTCAGGAAAAGTGCTTCCAGCTGATCATTGCTGACCATTGCATAGAGGATCATGGCGATGGAAGGCGGGATGATCACCCCTAGAATTGGCGCAGTTGTCATAATCCCCACGGCAAACTTTTCATCATAATCATTTTCGATGAGGGCGGGTATCATGAATCCGCCGATGGCAACGACGGTGGCCACGGTGGAGCCGGAAATGGCTCCGAAAAAACCACAGGCCAGTATCCCGGCCATGGCCAGTCCCCCTGGAAGAAATCCCACGAGAACGTTTGCCGTTTTGATCAGTTTTTCCACGATTGAGCCGGTGGTCATGATATTACCGCAGAGGATGAAAAACACGACCACTACCAGGGCAAATTTGTCCATACTGCGATAGAGGACTTCAATGACTATCTGGGGATCGATACCTACCCCGTAGACAAGACCGACGGTTCCCGTGAAAAAGAGGGCCATGAAGACCGGGACGGTGGAGGCAAGACAGCCGAGGAGGAGGGCGAAGATGAGAATATAACTCTGTTCCACGTGCTAATTCTCCCCTGTGACGTCACGGGTGTTGATCCAGGTTTCCCGGATGGTGATCAGGGTTCGGATAAACATCATGCAGCCCATCAGGGGCAGGAGTGCATAAAAATAGAATTCAGGGATCTGCAGGGTGGCTGTTTTGGCGTATTCGTCTTCAAACATCATTACAGTCATCTGCCAGCCGAGGTAAACCATGGTTCCGGCAAAAATGAGTACGGTGAACTGAGAAAAGAGAGCCAGGGGTTTTTTCAGTCCCGGAGCCATCTGCGGCAGGGCATCAATACAGATCATTTCCCGGCTGCGAACAGCAGCGACACAGCCAATGTATGTGGTAAAGAAAATAACCTTCCTGACAATTTCATCTGACCAGTAAATATTAAAATTACTGGTCGTCTTACGGAGGATAACATTAGCCATGGCCGTCACGAGAGCAACGCAGACAGCCGCAAAAAGAGACCATTCCTCGAAAAAAAGAAAAAAACGGTCAATTTGTCTGAAAATTTTTTTTAGCATTGTTGAGGCTGATTATTACAATGACTCGCTGTGGCAGTAATTCTATGATTTTATAATCTTTTAGATGTAATTGCTCACCTGCCGCAGCTTGTTGCAGCCTGTCTGAGCGGACAAAAGAGCCCGTGAAAAGCCGGGGTATCTGTGAGCAATTACGATTATTTTAAACCTGAATACTGCACTCCTGGGAATGAAAAACGGGACCTGTCATGAACTTAAGAGATCAGTCACCTAGTATTCGGCGAACCTTGTTCAGGTAGTCCGGGCCGATTTTTTTGCCCCATTTTTCAAGAACCGGTTCAGCTTCACGTTTGAGTTCTTGCAAATCATCATCTGACAGCTTGATGAAAGTGACGCCTGCCGCTTTGGCCTTGGCAACCTGAATCTCATGCTGTCTGCGGGTCAGTTCACGGGTCCTGGCGCTTTCTTCCCTGATGACGGACAGGAGAACTTCCTGGAGATCCTTCGGCAGTTTTTTCAGCCAGCGTTTATTGATAAGGTGAATAAAAAGTCCCTGGGCGTAATTCAGTTCCGTGAATGACTTGGCGATGGTGAATTTTCTGGTGATATTGCAGACAATAGCGGTATGATCAAGGCCGGTGATGACACCGGTCTGCAGGGCCTGGGGGACATCCGGCCAGGGCATGACGGTGAATTTCAGGCCCCATGCCTTATAGATATCAGTGTTGACCGGAGCTTCCGCAATACGGAAATTGATTTTTTTTGCGTCCGCATTGGTGGTGACAGGAGAGGTAGTCGCCCAGCCGTACGGGCCGTAACCTGTGATATCGGCTACAAGCAGTCCCTGCCGCCGGGCACCATCGGCAAAAGGTTCCCACAGTTCCGGCGTGTTTCTGAAAGCATCCAGTTTATCGAAAGTATCAACAACATACGGGAGATTGACGATCCCCAGCCTGTCGGAAATATTGGCGGCAGCCACGGAGGAGCTGAGCATGCCCTGGACGGCACCCAGTTTCAACTTGCTGATAACATCCTTTTCACCGCCAAGCTGGGCAAGGGGACGGAAATCGACATACAGCCTGCCCCCGGATTTTTCCCAGACCTTATCACGGATACGATAGCCGACTCCCACACCCTCAATGACCGGATGTGATATATTTGAAAGAATATAGGTGTATTCGGCACCACTGGGGTCAAATTTAGGTTGCCATGCCGCCAGCGGATTTTTTTTACCTGCGGCCATGGAGCCACAGGGCAGAACCAGGACGATGATTGACAGAACAAATAAAAACTTTTTCATGGGGAGTCTCCTCTGCGAATCAGGACTTGCCGGTTCAGAAACGGCCTTTTCTCCCGCCTTTTGATAACAGGAGGAAAAATTCCGTTTCCGGCCAGGCACCGGGTAAATATTTTGCTTTCGGGTTTCTGATTGAGTTCCATACCATAAAACCCTGCTCACGGTAAAGTGTTTTCTTTAACTTAATACGGTAAAAAGTGTATTGCGCATAATTTTATTAGACTGTATGCGATGAATGATTTATAAATTACTGTTTTGTTGCTTTGTTTGTTAATTTGTGTCTGGTTTGTTAAAATGGTTTTATTACAGTATGTTATATTAGGTGTTTATGGTCTGCAATTTTTGATGCGAGGAAATATGCGAGGAAATAACAGGGCTGTGGATTCTCTTCGGCCGGTTTCGGTTGAACGGGGTGTACAGTATCAGGCTGATGGCTCAATTTTGATAAAAATGGGAAACACCCATGTGATATGTGGTGTGTCAGTGGAAGAATCGGTCCCCCCTTTTTTAAAGGATTCCGGGCAGGGATGGATTACCGCGGAGTACGGCATGTTGCCCTGTGCGACTGACAGTCGGTACCGTCGGGAGGTAAACGGCAGGTCCGGTCGGACAATGGAGATCCAGAGGCTTGTCGGGCGCAGCCTGCGAATGATGGTTGATTTGAAAACCATAGGCGAGAGAACACTCAGGGTGGACTGTGACGTTCTCAATGCCGACGGGGGCACCAGAACGGCAAGTATAACCGGAGGTGCCCTGGCGGTTCGTGATGCCCTGAAAAAACTGGTGGCTGAAAAAAAACTTGAAAAACTTCCTGAAATTCTACCGGTAGCTGCCGTTTCAGTGGGAATAGTGGATGGAATTCCTTTGCTTGATCTTGATTACAGTGAAGATTCAAGGGCTGAGGCCGATGCGAATTTTGTCATGTCCGGGGATGGACGATGGATTGAAATACAGTCCACGGCGGAGGGTCTGCCCTTCGGTGGTGACGCCTTTCTGGCGATGATGCGGCTTGCTGAAAAAGGGATTAAAGAACTATTTGTTTTGTGGGAGGAGCAGGGATAGTATGCGCAGGAAACATGAAGAAATTTCAGATAATGAGGAGATAGAAGAACTTTTGAACAGGTGCAGGGTTGGGCGGCTGGCTACCTTTGGGCAGGATGGTTATCCATATATTACTCCCCTGAATTATGTCTACTGGCAGGGAGCTGTCTATTTTCACTGTGCGTTGGAAGGAGAGAAACTGGATAATATTGACATGGATAACCGGGTCTGTTTTGAGGTTGATCTCCCTCTGGCTTACCTTGATACAGGATTTGACAGAGAAGCGTCACCCTGTTCTGTAACCCAGTTTTATAAAAGTGTGATTATAAAAGGGCGAGCAGAGCGTGTGGAGGGGCGAAGAGAAAAACTGGGAGCTCTCAATGCCCTGATGGCTTGCCATGAGGGCATTGAATCATTTAACGGTATAACAGAGGAAACTGGTGCAGTAGACCGCTGTACAGTGATTGCGGTTCGTATTGACGCCCTTTCAGCCAAAGCTAATATTGCCCGAAAAAAAACAGAACAGGATAAGAAAAAGATTTGCTCCTACCTTGCGAAACGAAATCTCCCGGAGGACAGTGAGACAGTCCGGGAAATCCGGTAGTTGTCTGAAAATAATGGATTGGCAGAATTTCATTGTTTTCGGCAGCCTGGCAGGTGGCGGGCTTGTCTTTTATGGTGCCTGTCAGGACAGGAAGGCAGTTAAACTTTTGGGGATTGCACTGCAGCTTGCGGTCGGACTGCTGTTTTTAAAATCATCCTGGTATCCGGTCCGGGCAATGATTTTTTTTAACAGCTATTTTTTCCAGTGTTTTCTTCTATCCTTATCGGCCTGGTTTTCCCTGTTTTTTCTGCAGAAAAAAAGGCGTCTCCGGTCGGGTGTGAATAGATACCTGGAGGTTTTTCTGCTTTTCATGGCTCTTGGCTGGTGGTATGTTGCCGGATTGCGTGAAATTCATATGCAGATGTTCCCGTGGAATTTTGCAAACGGGCTGCTTCTCTATTCTGCTGCAGGTGCCATAGGTTTCGGCCTTGTCTCCGAGAAACTGAAGTGGAAATCTCCGGAAGTGGTGGCATTGTTTCATCTGCCTTTGCTTATGTTTCTGGGAGTAGTTGCTTTTTCCGAACTTCCGGCAGGCAGCCATCTTTTCTCCGGCTGGGGCTGGCTTGCCTGGGGGGTTGCCTTCTATACACAGTACAGGATTATTTTTTCCCTTGGAAAAAAATGGGGAAAACTCCTTCTGACAGCGTATCATTTGGGAACCGGCGGCCTGTTGACGGCAATCATCATCCATGAATTGATCTATTTTCTTGTGTGAAATCTGGATCCTTGACTTATACCGCGCATGATCTACTGTACCTTCATCCTGTAAATTTCAATATTTTTCAAAATGGACAGAAAACGTGTTTCGATCATTTTTTAAAAGCAGAGAGTGGTTTGTCTGGGCCTATGGTGGGGCTTTTGTCCTGTTGCTCGCCCTCTATTTTCAAGTGGAGTTGACGGTTCGCATCAACGAATGGTACGGCAGTTTTTATAATATTCTTCAGAAGGCAACGGAACATGAGGTGACGGAGTTGTGGGCAGAGATGTTGAAATTCGCGAAAATCGCCTTTCCCTATGTGCTGATTGCAACGGTAACCGCTTATTTTACAAGAATTTACGCTTTCAAATGGCGGGAGGCCATGACCTTTGCCTACGTGGAGAAATGGCAGCAGGTTGAGGAAGAGGTCGAAGGAGCCAGCCAGCGTATCCAGGAGGATATTTATCGCTTTGCCAGGATATTCGAGTCGCTCGGGCTTCAGGTTATCCGGGCCATTATGACACTTTTTGCCTTTCTCCCCATTCTCTGGGGCCTGAGCAGCGGTGTGGATATAGAGCTGATCAAAAAGGTTCCCGGTAGTCTGGTCTGGGTGGCACTGATCGTGTCTATTGGAGGTCTGCTGATTTCATGGTTTGTGGGAATCAAGCTGCCTGGACTTGAATACAACAATCAGAAAGTGGAGGCGGCTTTCAGAAAAGAGCTGGTCTATGCCGAGGATGACAAGATCAATTACGGAAAAACCGAGACAATCATTGAGTTGTTTACCGGTCTTAAATTCAACTATAACAGGCTCTTTCTCCATTACGGTTATTTTGATATCTGGGTCAATTTCTTTGAGCAGCTCATGGTGATTGTCCCTTACCTGATCATGGGACCGGGACTCTTTACCGGAATCATTACCCTGGGTGTTCTCGTCCAGGTGTCAAATGCCTTCAGTAAAGTACGTGAGTCTTTTTCTATCTTTATTGCCAACTGGACCACTATTACTGAGTTGCGCTCCATTAATAAACGTCTCCGGGAATTTGAAGAGAATATCGGCTATTAAAAAAACTTTCTGCCGTCTGCGCTCAGAACTCTTTGACTGCCATGATGGCATCGTCGAGTTTGGCCTGCTCCCTTGCCTTTTTTCTGAACAGTTTTTCCAGTTCTTTCCGGGCATTTGAAAGTTGCTGATCAAGGTGTTCCCGTTCAGTTTCAGGCAAATCGGCATCATCTGCAATCTGACGTTGGAGGGAGTCTGTCAGCTTTTTCAGTTTTTCATACTGTTTTTCCACCCCCGCCACACGTCTTTCCATTTCCTGCAGTCGATCCAGGGCCTGGGCCAGTTCACCCGCTGACCCCTCTTCCGGTTCGGCGTCGAGATCAATATCTTCCGCGGCCATGACCAGGGCTGTGGGAGGCAGCTGTGTCAGTACCCGCTCCAGGCTGTAACCGCCTGTGTCCGTAAGCATGGATCGTTGTATTCGGAAAGGGAGAAAGACGATGGACGAGGTGCTGGAATGGAGGAGAATCGTTTCCGGTTTCCTGTCTTCGGCCATGACCACCTCGGCCCCGATTCTTGCGTCATCAAGCTGACGGTCAATTTCCTCCATATGGTTGATCGGGTTTTCTTCTTCTTTTACCGACAATAATCTGATTTCAGCGTCTTTCCACAATTCACTGCGGGTCATCAGGTAGGCAAGAAGCAGCATCAGCCGGCTGCTCGCATCATTGTTCCACCAGACATCAATGGTTCTGTCTTTTTTTTCAGGATCAAATATGTTGCAGGTTCGTAAAGGATCAATGTGGAAAACAACCAGGTTGTAACCCCGTCGAAAGGCCACACGCAGGTTATGACCGAACTTCATGGCGACAAGACCGGGAAAGGGCGTCATGGTTTCCCCATACCAGTTGGTCAGCACAGTGTTTCCCTTAACCGGGCCGATTCCATAACTCTGCAGGAGACAGGGCAGGGCTGTTGTGAAATCGGGTGCGGTCATGGTCAGGGTGAAGATATTGAGTTTTTCCTCCCGAATAATTCGGTCCAGCTCTCTCTGCTCCTCTTCCCTTTTTTTCTCTGTCTTCAGCCGATCTCCTTCAACGATTTTTACTGCAGTAATAATGCCGCTTTGTCCTGCAATCCAGTCACCAAATCGGAGAAGAGGCAGCCTTCGTTCCTTATCTTTTGTAAAGGCAAGAATATGGGGGCGCCAGTCCCGGTCATGTTCGGGATCATCCCTTGCGGCCAGCAGCTGGCTGCGGATAACCTGCATGGCATGGGAGCGACCACTGTCGGCCCAGCGGGAAGGTCCGGCTGTACGTTTGATATATTGATGGATGGCGGCAAGAATGGCCATGGCGATTACGCCGTACTGGGGGTCCAGGGCAAAAATGATCAGCAGGCAGACAAGGCAGCCTGCCAGGCTCAGGTATTTATTGAACCATTTGAAACGGGGACGAAATGACGGGCTGTCCGAGTTGGCCTCGTAGTAGGTGGCATAGTTGAGCAGTCCGTAGGAAATAAGAAAGAACATGGTGACAATCCGGGCCACCAGGTTCAGCTGACCGATCATGATGACACCCGCTGCAATGACTCCGGAGAGCAGAACAGCCCGGCGGGGATTGTTGCCATCACCTTCTCCTCTGGCGAAGGGAGTGAGAAGAGGAAAAATTCTGTCCGCCGCAAGAGATTGTAAAATTCGCGGGCCGCCGAGAAAAGAGGCCATGGCCGAGGACAGGGTGGCGGCAATGACTCCGGCGTCGATCAGAAAATCATAACGGGAAACCAGCTTGATGGCTTGGTAATCTTCCATCAGAATCCTGTTTGGCAGAACGCAGGCGAAAACTGTTACCATCGCGAAATAGATGATAATGGACAGGCCGACGGCCATAAAAGTACCGGTGGGCAGGCTTTTGTCGGGATCAGCCAGGTCTCCCGACATACTGACCCCCTGGGTAAAGCCGGTGACTGCCGGAAAAAAGATGCCGAAAATAACCCAGAACGGTGGGCCGTCCGCAGGCGGAGACCAGTTTGCCAGGAAGATGTCCACGTTACAACGGGGCAGGCCACCGGCAAAAAAGGAGAAAAGGGCCGCCACCAGCAGCCCCATGACCACATACTGGAACCGGGTGGCCCAGTCGGCACCGATCCAGGCGAGCACAAAAATAGCCGATACGGCAAGAAGAGCAATTACCCGTGAGGAGAGAAAAAACGAAGGTCCCGTGATGGCATTGAGGGCCTCGGCAAAACCTATGCAGTAGAAGGCCACAGAAACAGACTGGGCCAGATAGAGGACAATGCCGATGGCTCCCCCGAACTCCATGCCCAGTGTACGGGAAATAAGATAGTAATCACCACCCCCCTTGACTTTAAGATTGGTGGCAATGGCCGCCAGAGACATGCTGGTCAGGACCGTAACGACATTGGCGATGGCAATGATGATGAATGTTCTGGCGACACCACCGCTTCCCGTGACATACCCGAGGCGGAGAAAGAGGATGATCCCGAGAATGGTGAGGATGGAGGGGGTAAAGACTCCGGCAAAGGTGCCGAGTTTTCCGCTGTTGTTTTTCATTTCTGGAGTGCCGGATCTGGTTTTATTTTTTTCTGATTACTTAGGATATTTCCTCTCCCTTATAACACAGGTGGTTGAAAGACTCCATCCCAGGAAATTTCCGACGTGAACCGGAAACATTACGCCTTTGTAATCTTTTTGTAATGTTTGTGCAATGTTAGGGAGTTAGTATGCGTTTTTTGGGTTATTTCTCTTTTTATCGCGGTGTTTATTGCCGGGAAGAAGAGATTATGCTGGCCAAATACTAGAGGAGAAACAGATGATACAGGCAGACAATTTGTCGAAAAAATATGGATCTGATTTCGCCCTGCGTCAGGTGTCGTTTGATATCGGACGGGGTGAGATTGTCGGCCTGCTCGGGCACAATGGTGCCGGGAAGACCACGATAATGAAAATATTGACCGGTTTTCTCGAACCCACCACCGGGCAGGTACGGATCGGTGGTCATGATCTGGCCGGGAATCGGCGCAAGGTTCAGGAAATTATCGGTTATCTGCCGGAAAACTGTCCTGTTTACCCGGAGATGTCGGTTATCGGCTATCTTGACTACTGCGCCTCTCTGCGCAGGCTGGACGAGTCAAAAAGAAAGACGAGGATCCGTGAAGTCCTGGAAATGACCGGGATCAGCGATCGGGCTTTTGATCGTATTGATACCCTCTCAAGGGGGTTGCGGCAGCGGCTGGGAGTTGCTCAGGCCCTGCTCCATGAACCGGAGCTTCTGATTCTCGACGAGCCTACCAACGGGCTTGATCCGACCCAGATTGGTCATATGAGACAACTGATCAGGGAACTGGCCCCCCGGACCACCATAATTATATCCACCCATATCATGCAGGAGGTGCAGGCTGTATGCGACCGGGTCATTATCATCCGGGATGGTGAAAAGGTTCTGGATGAGTCTCTGGAAACCTTAAAGGAAAGCCGAAGTGTGACTGTTGCCCTGGATGTTGACAGTGCTTCGGATATTCTGGCGGCGCTGCCTTTTGTTCAGGCTGTCCGGGTCGACAGGGGAAAGGGATTGAGCAGGTATTCTCTTGAAATTATGGGTGATGCTCCTGATATCACACCTGAAATTGCCGATACTATCATGCAGAATAACTGGAAACTTTTTGAATTGACCCCTGAAACGAGGGATCTGGAAACAATCTTCAGTGAAACAATGATGTCATCTGGGAGGATGCAATGAAAACAATGCTCCGGATAGCCGGGAAGGAGTTCGGAACCTTTTTTTCCTCTCCTGCGGCCTATATATTCCTTGGTGCCTTTCTTGGCGCCACCTTTTTTATTTTTTTCTGGATAGAATCTTTTTTTGCCCGTAATATTGCTGATCTGCAGCCGCTTTTTAAATGGATGCCCCTGCTGCTTATCTTTTTGTGCGGGGCCATCACCATGCGGATGTGGGCGGAGGAGAGGCGTACCGGTACCCGCGAGCTTCTTATGACCTCCCCGGTTTCCTCCCTGGTCCTGATCTGCGGAAAGTTTCTGGCCTGCCTTGGCCTTGTTGCCCTGGCACTCCTGCTGTCCCTGCCCCTGGCGGTGACGGTCTCTTTTATCGGTCCCCTGGACTGGGGTCCGGTCTTCGGCGGTTATCTTGCCTCTCTTTTTCTCGCTTCCGCCTATATTTCCATTGGTATTTTTGTCAGTTCGAGATCCGAAAACCAGCTGGTAGCATTGATTACCACTGTATTGATCTGTACGGTGTTTTATTTTCTTGGTTCTCCTGCGTTTACCGGGTTTTTCAATAATTCCACCGCTGAGCTGTTGAAACTGCTGGGAAGCGGTTCCCGTTTTGAGTCAATTACCCGTGGAGTGATCGACATCCGCGATCTTCTCTATTACCTGAGTATCTGTGCAATCTTCCTGGTATTGACAGGTTATTCCCTGGAGCAGCAGCGCTGGGCCGGCAACAGGAACAGGGTGTCCCATCGGACCTGGCAGCTGGTGACCCTGCTTGCCGTACTGAACCTGGTGGTTGTCAATATCTGGATGGCCCCGGTGCAGAAGGTACGGGTTGATCTGACGGAGAACAGGATTTACACCCTCAGTGATGCCACCCGCAGCTATCTGTCCCGACTGCGGGAACCACTGCTTATCCGAGGTTACTTTTCCGCCCAGACCCATCCTCTTCTGGCTCCCCTGGTACCGAGACTGCGTGATCTGCTGAAGGAATATGAAGCTGCCGGAAACGGCAGGGTCAAGGTTGAGATCATTGATCCGGGTGAACACCCGGACCTGGAACAGGAGGCCGGGGAAAAATATGGTATCCGCCCCGTTCCTTTCCGGACCGCTTCCCGTTACCAGACAGCGGTAACCAATTCCTATTTTGATATTCTGGTTTCCTATGGCAGTGAATTTGAAACCCTGAATTTTCGGGATCTTATAGATATCAAGACAGCCGGTGAAACCGACATGAGTGTCGATCTGAAAAACCCGGAATACGATATCAGTCAGGCCATAAAAAAGGTCCTGTACAGTTACCAGAGCGGCGGCAATCTTTTTGAGAATATTACCGGACCTGTAACCTTTACGGCCTATTTCTCCGGTGACGGCAAACTGCCGGAAGAACTGATTGACCTGAAAAAGGCAATTGTCAAGGCCGTGGATGAAACCGGCAAAAAGAGTGGTGGTCGGTTCAGTGCCACCTTTGTTGATCCCGATGAAAAGGGTGGGGGCTTTATCAATCAGCTCGAAGAGAAGTGGGGGTTCAGGCCGATGGTTGCCGGACTGTTTTCTCCAAAAACATTCTGGTTTTACATGGTGATGAAAAATGGTGACCAGGAAGTTCAGGTTCCCCTGCCGGAGGATCTCAAGGCAGAGGCCGTACAGCGGGTGATCGACTCGGCCCTGAAGAGATTTTCCACGGGATTTTTAAAGAGTGTGGCTGTCTGGACACCTGGTCCCACTCCGTCCATGTCACCCTATGCCCCCCCGGAGCAGAAAAGGCAGTTCCGGCAGTTGCGCCGGTATCTCGGGGAGGATTTTAACGTGATTGAGACTGATCTGAAAAAGGGCATGGTTCCTGAGAATGCTGATATCCTCCTGCTGCTGGC
>NZ_JBPLBA010000028.1:0-10321 GCF_054039375.1 Desulfomarina sp.
GGTTGCATTCTCATGCTGGCCGGGCTGTATATGGCTTTCTTCATGTCCCACAGGAGGATCTGGCTGCTTGTCACTACAGATGAAAATAACTGGTCCTCAATTCTCCTGGCGGGTTCGGCTAACAAAAACAGAATTGATTTCTCGAGTCGTTTTGCAGATCTTGCTCAAAAAATTGAATCTTCCATCCCATAGTCAATCCGGAAAAATTATTTGGAGTAGAAAAGCATGGATAGTTCACAGCTTCTTGGAATAACAACGTTTACTTATCTTTTTTCAACATTGCTCTATGTGGCCATTTTCGTTTTTAAAGCTCCCAGGCTGGGAACGCCGGCCACTGTCTTCACATTCGTTGCCTGGGTTATACAGACTGGTGGCCTGATTCTTCGCTGGAAAGAATCATATGGTCTGGGATTTGGCCACGCCCCCCTGACCAATATGTATGAATCCGTAGTTTTTTTCGCCTGGGTTATCATTATTCTCTACCTGGCAATTGAATGGAAATTCAAAACTAAAGTTATTGGTGCATTTGCTGTTCCTTTCGCCTTTCTTGCCATGGCCTATGCATCTTTTTCAACAGATATCAGTAAAACAATCAATCCCCTGGTGCCAGCCCTGCAGTCAAACTGGCTGATAGCTCACGTGGTGACATGTTTTGTCGGATATGCTGCATTTGCTGTTGCTGCCGCACTGGGCATCATGTATCTGATCAAAAGTCGGGAAACCGAAAGACAGACCGCCGGGTCTTCTTCCCTCTCAGGCTCATTACCTCCCCTGAAGACTATTGATGATATCACCCATAAAACAATGGTGTTCGGGTTCATCTGGTTAAGTGCAGGTATAATCACCGGAGCAATCTGGGCCAATTCAGCGTGGGGCACATACTGGAGTTGGGATCCCAAGGAAACATGGTCACTTATAACCTGGTTTCTCTACGCGATTACTCTTCACGCAAAATATACCAGGGGATGGAGTGGAACTAAAATTGCCTTTCTCTCCATATTCGGTTTTGCTGCCGTTCTTTTTACCTATTACGGAGTGAACTTTCTTCTTGCCGGGCTCCACAGTTATGGCTCCAGTTAACAACCACACAGTGGCAGTTCATTCCTGTTTTCAACCACTTAACCTTTTGACAAAAGGTTTGGAAAACAGTATAAAAGGATATGATGAAGTTGTTTTACTTTTATCTTTTATTTTATCGCAATATTCTTTCAAAGAGGAGCGACCATGTTTAAAAAATTTTTCGCCTGCAGTGTAATATCTATTTTCGTACTGTGTGGTACAGCAATTTTTTCAACTGCCGGTACCGATACCGGCCCTGCTGAACTCACTATCGTTTCAACCCACTCCAAAAAGCCTAAGCCGGCTGTTTTCCCACACAAGATGCATCAGGACAAGTTTAAATGTGCTGAGTGTCACCACGGAATAAAAGACGGCAAACAGGTTCCTTACGCTGAAGGCATGGAAATCAAGAAATGTGACAGCTGTCACAATAAGGATGTCCTTAAAGGAAAGAAAAAAGGAAAGCTGAAACTGGATACAATCAAAGGCGCAGGCCATGGTAACTGCCTCGCATGCCACAAGGCAATGGCGAAAAAAGATAAAAAACTGAAGAAAATAACGAAATGCAGTACCTGTCACCCTAAAAAGAAAAAATAGTTTCAGCAACTTTCAATAGAAAGTATCTCAAACACAAAAGGCCATGTTCTTTTCAGAACATGGCCTTTTGTGTAACAGCTCAAATCATAATTGCTCACAGATAATAAAATTACAGAGTTGCTACCCCTGTGGCCAGTTACCTCAATTTTCCTGCATCCTGGAAATATCACCAATCTGCAGAATCAAATCCCCTATAGCAGTTAACAGGTTCAGCCTGTTTTTTCGTATATCTCTGTCTTCGGCCATAACCATAACATCATCAAAGAAACTGTCCACAGGTTCTTTCATCTCCAGCATGACCTTGAGAGCTTTTTCATATTCCTGTCTGCTGACATAATCCGTCATTTTCTCACCTGCTTCAAGGAACAGCGAATAAAGCTGTTTCTCAGCAACTTCAACAAAAAGATCAGTCGATACCTCGGTGTCCCTGTTATCCTTAATAATATTTCTGATTCTTTTATAGGATGCTGCAAGAACCGTAAATGACGGCTCCCTGCGAATGGCATCAAATGCCCTGATTCTTTTCAAACAATCGTTGACCTCATCAAAAACAACACTGACCACAGCACTTACCGAACCACTGTCAAACCTTTCCGGTCCAGAGCAGTCATGAATAAAACGCCGCTTGATAAATTCAATTATGGTATCAACCGTTTCACTGCTGCCGTTTACTTTATCTCCATACAGAGCCAGGGCTTTATGAACCGTTTCTCTCAGTGATATCACATATCCCTTTCCCTCGATGATATGCAGGATAGCAAGAGATATCCTCCTCAAACCAAAAGGATCTGTGCTACCGCCTGGAATCTGACCTATTCCGAAACAACCGACTAGAGTATCAAATCTGTCTGCCAGCCCGAGCAGGGCTCCAGGATCAGTAGCGGGAATATCCGCTTCCGAACGTTTGGGCATATAGTGTTCTCTCACAGCAGTGGCAACTGCGTTGTCCTCACCATCGTTTATGGCATATGCTTCACCCATTATCCCCTGCAGGGAAGGAAATTCCCCAACCATATCACTTAAAAGGTCACACTTACATAACTCAGCTGCCCGGCATGTTATGTCTGCAAGCTGTGGATCTACCTGCTCTGCCAGAATACGGACGAGTTTCACCAGCCTCTCACTCTTTTCATACATGGTGCCGAGTTTTGCCTGAAATATTATGCCTTTCAGTTTCTCACGCCTTGATTCCAATCGAATTTCCTTATCGGAATTATAGAAAAAAAGCGCGTCTTCAAGTCTTGCGCGCAACACCCTCTGGTGTCCCTTCCGAGTCAGGTCATCCTGATTAACTCTGGTATTATTGACAGCTACAAAACCGGGAAGCAAGGTACCATTTTTATTCACAACAGGAAAATACTTCTGATGTTCCCTCATGGATGTTATGAGGACATCAGGGGGAAGCTGGAGGAATTTCTCATCAAAACTTCCGCAGATACCGTATGGAGTCTCAACAAGATTTGTCACAGTATCCACAAGATTTTCATCAACAAGAACCTCCCCATCCTGAATATGATCAGACTCAAGAACAGCGTTTATTATTTCTTCAATGACTTTTGCTCTTCTTTTTTCAGGGTCCACGATGACAAACATTTCAGCCAGCCGCCTTTCATACTCATCACAGTTTCTGATCTTTTCAAAACTATTGGCATTAAAACGGTGCCCACAGCTGCAATCTCCAGCCTGCAGCCCCTCATGGTGAACGGGAATTATCTCTTCGCCAAAAAGTGCCACCAGCCATTGAATGGGCCTGGCAAAAGCATGGCGATAACTTCCCCAACGCATTGATTTAGGAAAAGACAGCTCGAGAATAATCTCCTGAAGGAGTGCGGGCAACAGAGAGAGGGTCTGTTGACCAGCAACTTCCCGGACCAGCATCAGATACTCACCTTTGGGTGTATCAACCACCTGGAGATCATCCACCGACACGCCTTTCGATCTGGCGAAACCCATCGCGGCCGGAGTAGGAGTGCCATCCTTGTCAAAACCGGCAGCCTTTGATGGTCCGAGCAGTTTTTCCTGTATGTCTTCCTGTTTTTCATCAACATTTTCCACGCACAGGGCTAGTCTTCTCGGCGTTCCAACAACTTTAATATGACCGTGGCCGATCTTCAGTTCTTCAGCTTTTTGACTGAACTTATCACTAAGTTGTTGCAAAGCAGGCTGAAGAAAACTTGCAGGTATCTCTTCCGTTCCAATTTCAAATAGTAAGTCTTGCATGGGATAGCGTTTTTTTGAGGATTCAGGTTATTTTTAAAAATGGGACAATATCTGTCCGGAAACGAGTTTTTTCGTAATTGCTCAACACGATTCCAATGTTGCAAAAGTCGAGCAATCTTCACCAAAATTATGCACAGTGACGGAAAACCAGCCGATAGCTTCAATTCTCCCAAGACTTGCGCCAACTCTTCTCGTCAACTGCTCAACAGAAAGATTCTTCCTTACTTTGACAGCCAGTATTTCAATTTCTTCTTCCACTGCCTTTTCAATCAACAGAATAAGATCTTCTATCCAGTAGAACTGCTTGAACCGTACACTCACTTCAACTTTGCCCCAGTTCCCGAACGATCCCGGCAGACGATTGGTTTTCTCCTCAACCATCGGTAAACTGACTGGTACAGCCACCCGCAACTGCAGATCGTCTTCCTCTTCAAAAGAACCGTGCATGGAACAATTATAATTACCAAGAACAGGTGTACCGTTATTTCGTTTTTTCTTCAGGAAATAAGGAAATTCCAGTTCCAGATGAGATGCCTCCGCTTCAAGACGGCTTTTCATCTTTGCCAGTATTCTGTGAAAACTCTGCAGAGTGATTTCGCCATGAAATTCATTCAATATTTCCAAAAACCTGCTCATATGAGTTCCCTTGAACCTGTGAGGCAAATTGACATACATGTTTGCCGTTGCAATGGTATGTTGCCTGTGCTGAGCTTTATCGAGTACTGTTATAGGGTAGGAAACTGTCTTGACACCAACCTTTTTAATATTGATCCTTCTGCTGTCCGACAGACTCTGTATATCTTTCATCGTAAATGATCACAGGGTTAATAACTCTCTGTTTTTTATTACCTAAATCCTGCACTTCAGAAAAATAAAAAAATGTAATTATTGTCTTATTTCAATATGTTATTATATGTTTAGCGGATTTGGCCATTCACTTTTTGAGTGAATGTAATTTTTTTCATTTTCTTTGCCCTGCGGGATTGGCAATTTTACCGAATCTGCTTCGTTTTCAATGGCTTGAAGTATGCCTATACGTCAGCGCCATTGAACCTCGCATCTCCGGAAAACTTGCCAATTGCAGGATTTAGGTTCAATATGGAGAATACCAATGAAAAACAGTGCCAGACAGACTCTCCTTCTGTTGTTTCCGCTTCTCTTCAGCCTGCTGACCCCATGGGAACAGGCGAACGCACAACAGGCGGATTTTACCGACAATGCAGGGAGGAAAATCCATATTTCAAAACCGTTCAAACGGATTATCTCCCTCTACTCGGCCCATACCGAAAACCTCTGCTTCCTGGGTGCGGCTGACAAACTGATCGGAATTTCCCGCACCGATAATTACCCGGCTGAAATCCTTGGCAGAAAAAAATTTTCTTATCGCGAAGATCCGGAAAAATTTATCGCCATGCGGCCCGACCTGGTGCTCGTCAGGCCGATGATTGAGCGCTCCCATCCTCAGTTCATCAAGAAACTCGGCCAGGCCGGAATCACCGTTATCTCCCTGCAGCCCTCCTCAGTTTCAGAAATTTTTGCCTACTGGAAAAACCTGGGCCTCCTGGTGGGCAGAGAAAAAGAGGCGATTGAGATGATATCTGCGTTTAAACAGGGATTAAAAAAGATTCAGACAAGGCTCAATTCCATACCGCAAAGCACAAGGCCACGCGTCTATTTTGAGTCGATCCATAAAAAGATGAAAACCTTCTCCCCCACCAGTACCGCCATGTATGTCCTCGGCCAGGCCGGCGGAATCAACATTGCAACTGATGCCGTCCAGGTGAGAAAAACCAATATCGCCGACTACGGCAAGGAACGAATCCTCAGTCATGCGTCTGAAATTGATATTTTTCTCGCCCAGCACGGCCGCATGAACCCGGTCACTCTCGATATGATCCTGACAGAACCTGGCTTTCAGGCGATAAAGGCCGTTCAGAACAAAAAGGTGTTCCTGGTGGAAGAACCCCTGGTCTCGAGACCGACCTTTCGTCTCCTGGAAGGAATCAAACAGCTCAACCACCTTTTTTTTAACTGGTCACAGGGGTAGCAATCATATGATTTTATTACCTCTGAACTGTAATTGTTCACAGGTGCCGCAGATTTTTGCAGGCTCTTTTGTTCGCTATAGCCTACCTATGCGGACAAAAGAGACCGTGAAAAGCTGGCGTGCCTGTGAGCAATTACCTTTTTAAAAAATCCCTGAAAACAGCTAATGACAACCAGTAAAAAAAGTTCCTTTATCATTGCCGGCACGTCCAGCGGCTCCGGCAAGACCACGGTGGCCCTTGGTCTGATGGCCGCCTTCAGGGCCAGGGGAGTGAATGTACAACCCTTTAAATGCGGGCCCGATTTCATCGACCCCGGCCTCCATAAACTGGTCACCTCAACGGTATCAAGAAACCTCGACCTGTGGATGTGCGGGGAGGATTTTACCAGGGACTGCTATGCAGAAAACAGCAGGAACTGTGATCTGGCCATAATCGAAGGGGTCATGGGCATGTTTGACGGAGGAAAATCGTCCTCGGCCGCACTTGGCCGAACCCTTGGTGTCGGCACCATCCTGGTCCTCGATGTCCGGTCAACCGCAGAAAGCGCGGCCGCCATGGTCAAGGGCTTTGAAATGTTGGAACCGGATGTTGCCCCGAAAGGAATTATACTCAACCGGGTTGCCAGCAAACGTCACCTCCAGCTGGTCAGTGACGCCATCAACCACCACTGCTCCGCCGAGATCCTCGGCCATATCCCGAGAACCCTTGAATTCACGATCCCGGGCCGTCACCTGGGGCTGCTGACCGGTGAGGAATCCCCTTTGAGTGAAAAAGGCATTGACACCCTCATCAACACGGTCAGCGAATATGTTGACCTGGATCGTATCCTTGAACTTTTCCAGATAACCCAGCCGGCAGCGAGAACGTTCACAGAAAAAACCATTAGTGCTCCGCGCTGCCGCATCGGGGTGGCCAAAGACCGTGCCTTCTGTTTTTATTATGAGGACAATCTTGATCTTCTGCGGCAGGCGGGCGCCGAACTCTGTTTCTTCAGCCCCCTGGAGGACAACTCTCTTCCGGCGGGAATTGACGGACTCTACCTGGGAGGAGGCTACCCGGAACTGTACGGAAAAGAGCTCAGTGAGAACAACTCTATGCTGACGGATATAAAAAACATGGCCGAAAACAATCATCCCGTTTACTGTGAATGCGGCGGTTTTATGTATCTTACGGAGGGTATCGTCGACAGTGACAAAAACTTCTTTCCCATGGCCGGAATTTTTCCTGTGAAGGCGAGGATGCAGAAAACAAGAGCGAGTCTTGGTTATCGCCAGATGGAAACCGTACAGGACAGTTTTTTCGGCCCCGCCGGAACTGTTCTCCGGGGCCATGAATTCCATTACTCCAATATTGAAAAAATGACTCCTGAAATAGAAAGAGTCTACCGGGTCAATAACGGCAGCGAGGAAGGCTACCGTTATAAAAATGTTATGGGCGGCTATATGCACCTTCACTTCGGCTATAATCCGCGAATGGTCGAATCATTTATTTCCCGTTGCGCGGCAAAAAGCCGGAAAAAATAAGAAAAATAAAAAAATGACAATCACAATACGCGAAATTGAGCCCCATGAAATAGAAAACGAGAGTTTTCGCATCATCAGCCGGGAGCTGGGAATCGAAGATCACCATGATCCTGAGTACAAGGTGATCCAGCGGGTTATCCACGCCACCGGCGATTTTTCTTTCCACGACAATATGCGCCTTTCACCGGGGGCCGTTGAAGCGGCGAAAAACGCCATCCGGTCGGGTAAAAATATCCTCACAGATGTGACCATGGTGGCTGCGGGAATCAGTAAGACCATGCTCGCGAAATGGGGCGGCCGTGTGTTCTGCAAGGTGGCGGATGAACAGGTTGCGGAAATCGCAAAGGCAACAGGCAAAACCCGTTCGGAGGTCGCCATGGAAAAGGGACTGAACGAAAATATCGGTATTATCGCCATCGGCAACGCCCCCACCGCCCTGCTCCAGGCCATAAAACTGGTGGATAAAATGGCGGAGAACGATAAACCGCTTATTGTCGGGGTGCCCGTCGGCTTTGTCAACGCGGCCGAGTCCAAGGCCCTGCTCCACCGGGACAATTCTCTCCATATCACCAGCCTGGGCCGCAAGGGTGGCAGCCCTGTTGCCGCGGCAATCGTCAATGCCCTGATCAGGCTGGCACAACAGTAAGATGAGCAAGCGTTTACGAAGTGGTTTTACCACCGGTTCCTGCGCGGCGGCCGCGGCCAAGGCGGCAGCCCTGATGCTCCAGGGGGAGAGTCCGCCCGCCACGGTGGAAATTCCTTTCCCCGACGGCTCCAGAAAGATTTTTCAGGTGAACTCCAGCCAAGCCAACAGTGACGGCAGTTTCGAAGCCTATATTATAAAAGACGCGGGAGACGACCCCGATGTGACCAACGGCGCGGAGATAGGCGCCAGGGCGGCCCCTGGTCCCGCCGGATCAAAAAACTGCGTGGACATTGACGGTCTGCTGCTCTGCGGCGGTTCCGGCGTGGGCATGGTCACAAAGCCGGGGCTGGCCGTCAGGGCCGGTGAACCGGCCATCAACCCCGTCCCCCGGAAGATGATAACCGGAGCCGTCCGGGAAGCAATCCCGGAAGGATCTGTAACAATCACCATTATTGTGCCCAGGGGAGAGGAGCTGGCCGTAAAAACCCTGAACCACCGCCTTGGCGTGGTGGGCGGTATTTCCATTCTCGGCACCACAGGCATTGTCCGGCCCGTTTCAGCAGACGCCTGGACGGCTACCATCAAGGCATCCATGGACGTGGCGAAAGAGGCGGGATTGAAGGATATTGTTATCTCCACCGGCAGGACTTCGGAAAAAGGAGCCCAGCAACTGCTCGATCTCAGGGAAGAGGCCTATGCCATGATGGGTGACTACCTTGAATTTTCCCTGCTCGAAGCGGCAAAACATGGCTTTTCCACCATCCACCTTTCCGGCATGTGGGCCAAAATCGTCAAGGCGGCCCTACGTGTGCCACAGACCCATGTGCGCAACGGCGCCCTGGAAATGGTTGACGCGGCCAGGCTGCTGGAAGAACTGGGAGCGGATGGAAAACTGCTGGAAAGAATCAAAAAATCCAATACGGCCAGGGAAATGTACAAACATCTTGAAGAGGCGAAACGCAGGGAAATCGTCACCATGGTCTGTCAAAAGGCAAGGGAGTACGGAGAAGACGTGAGTGGCAGGAAGGTAAAAGTCTATCTCGTGGATCATAAGGCAAGGATACTGGCCCATGTATAAAATTTTCCTGATCGGTACCAGTGACAATGGCCTGTCAGCCGATAAACAGCAATTGGTGAACCGCTGCTCTCTTCTTGTCGGGACCGACCGGCTGCAAAAGCTCGTCAAGGAATTCAGCGGAAAAAGAATCCCGATCAGTCCCATTGCGACCTCCCTTCAAACCATGGGGGAAGTTTTGAACGATGGCCACGTGGCCGTTCTTGCCGGCGGTGACCCGCTCTTTTACGGAATCGGCAGACGTCTCCTCAATGAATTCGGCCGGGAAATCGTGGAAATCCACCCGGCTCCCAGTGCCGTACAACGGGCCGCGGCCAGGTTCAAGATCCCCTGGGATGACGCTGAAATCATCAGCCTGCACGGCAGAAAAAACAAGCATATCCCAGGCCTGCTACTCCTCCGGCCCAAGACTTTTGTCTTTACCGATCATCTCAATTCACCGGACAATTTTGCCGGCCAGATACTCAACTACCTGGAACTCATCGGCGACCAGGGACAGATAGAAAAAAATCTTACGGTGCATGTGGCCGAGAATCTTGATCTTGCTGATGAAAAAATATTCAGTGGATCTTTGTCCGACACCGCGAAACGTACCTTTTCACCGCTCAATATTTTTTGCCTTACCTCTCTTGCCCCTGAAAATACGGCCCAGGCCGAAAGCCAAAACGAAGAATTCGGACTTGGCCTCACGGAGGATGAGATCAGCCACAGCAGGGGGCTGATCACCAAAAACGAGGTGCGGGCCATCACCCTCCACCAGCTTCGTCTGCCCCGGACCGGAGTCTTCTGGGACGTGGGTGGCGGCAGCGGCTCTGTTTCCATTGAAGCCGCGCGAAATAATCCCGGCCTCACCGTCTATACCATGGAACACAAGGCGGAAGAGCTGGAAAATATAAAAGAAAATATCCGCCGCTTTCGCGCTTTCAACGTGGTGCCGGTTTTCGGCAGGGCCCCTGAAACGCTCTCGGATCTCCCCGCGCCCGACCGGGTCTTTATCGGGGGAAGTTCAGGGTCGCTGGCGGACATAATCCGACTGGCCGCGGCCCGACTTCCCGAAGGCGGCCGGATGGTGGTGAACGGGGTCATCAGGCGGACAACCACTGAAGCCCCGAAAGCAATGGCCGAATGCGGGCTTTCTGTCAGCCAGTCCCTT
>NZ_JBPLBA010000029.1:0-5282 GCF_054039375.1 Desulfomarina sp.
AAAAAAAGCCTTGCCGCAACTGAAGAAACATTACGGAAGGTATAACTTCAACTTCCAGCACCATACCGGACAGTTGAACTGTGCAACATTATCATAACAGCCGGCTGTTGTCAAGCCCAAGAAGTCCCATTCTTATCTCGGCCCGGGTTTCTGCAGATAAGTCACCATGGACGGGTTTACGGAGATCCCCGTCTGAGGTAGGAATGGGACCTTTCGCCTGGGTCAGGGCCTGTCCACGAAATGAGCAATTTCATGCAAAACCAAGGACTGAAAAAGGAATAAACACTGACATCATACTGATATTCCAGGCATTGTTTTTTGAGCATAACGCAGATTCAGTGCAACAGGACCATTTTATGGACAGGCACAGGTTACGACATTGGTTTATTGCAGTCGATAAAAATTCTATTTGACAAACGGAACATGTCTTTTTATTACATCTGGCAGCTTCTTCACACCTGAAGGATACAAACCAATGTCGTTAACTTGTGCCTGTCCATAAATGGTCTTTTTGCCCGATATCCGCGTTGCCCTGAAAATTTTATCCTCGGAGATAAGCGTAGACTCCGATAGCAATTTTTACCTGCGGTAAAGTTTCCCGTGCGCATTGATCTCGACCAAAAATCCTCCTTTCTGGACAGACACTGACTTAAGGACAAAATGGTTTAGAAAAGTCCCCAGGGACGGGTTTATAGCGTCCCTCGGACAAGGTCGGAATGGGGCTCATCACTTAAGTCAACGACATTGAGTTTAACCCTGTGAGCAATTACCCTTTGCGAAAAGATAATCGACATTTCCAACCGGACCCTTGCTTCTGTCTGATTATATTCGGACGTGTTTTCAGTTTTCCAGCAGACAGTAACTCCACTGTTTTCAGAATAAACCAATATTGCCGGTTTCTGAAAAATTAATATCTTAACCCTGAGACTACTTTGAAAAATCAGATTTTTTCATGGTAAAAACAATCTGAACACAGGCCATTTTTTCATGACAGACAAGACTCTTATAATTGCTGAAAAGCCCAGTGTGGCAAGTGATCTGGCAAAAATACTGCCCGATAGATTTAAAAAAACCAAGACCCATTTTGAAGGACAGAAATACGTAGTTTCCTACGCAATCGGCCACCTGGTTTCCATCTGTTACCCTGAAGAAATTGATCCCGCCTATCAGAAATGGGACATCAACAAACTTCCCATCCTGCCGGAAAAGTTCCCCCTGAAAGGACTGGACGGTACAAAAAGCCAGCTGAATGCCCTGCAGAAACTGATTCGCAGAAAGGACATCACAGAAATCATCAATGCCTGTGACGCCGGTCGTGAAGGAGAACTGATTTTCAAATACATCATAAAATATGTATGGAACAAGTCAGTTGCCAGAAAAAATTTTAAACGACTCTGGCTGCAGTCCATGACAGCAGATGCGATCAAATCAGGCTTTGCCAATCTCAGGGACAGTGAGGAAATGCTTCCCCTTGAAGACACGGCTCTCTGCAGATCCGAATCAGACTGGCTGATCGGAATCAACGCAACCAGGGCATTGACCGGCTTCAATTCACGCAACGGTGGTTTTTTTCTCACCCCCTGCGGCAGGGTACAGACCCCGACTCTATCACTTCTGGTCCAGCGGGAGCGATACCGGATGAATTTTATCCCGAAACCGTACTGCACCCTCCATGCGGATTTTGTATTCAATGACACAACATACAGGGGCAAATGGATTAACCCGGCTTTTAAAAAGGATAAGAACGATTCCTATAAACGTGCAGACAGAATATGGGAACCTGAAAAGGCGGCAGCGATAATTGCTAAATGTACAGGTCAGCCGGCAACCGTAGAGGAAACAAGTAAACAGACCAGCCAGCGCTCCGGTCCTCTCTACGATCTCACCCTGCTCCAGCGGGAGGCCAACTCCCGTTTCGGCTTTTCCGCAAAAAACACCCTGTCCATAGCCCAGGCTCTCTATGAAAGGCACAAACTTCTCACCTACCCCAGAACGGACAGCAAACACCTGCCGGAAGATTACCTGCCCACGGTGAAAAAAACCGTGCAGAGCCAGACCCGGTGGCAGCTAGCCGAATTTGCCGATACAGCCCTGAAAAATGGCTATCTTAGACTCGACAGACGCATTTTCAATAACAGGAAAATTTCCGACCATCACGCCATTATTCCCACCACACTGGTACCGAAAAATCTCTCGGACGCTGAACTCAAGATTTACAAAATTGTGGCACAGCGTTTTCTAGCTGTATTTTTTCCCCCGGCACTTTTTTTAAATACAAAACGATTATCCCATGTTATGGATGAAACCTTCCTGACCGAAGGAAAAATACTCAAGGAACCTGGCTGGAAGGTAATCTATGGAACGGGCACCGGAGATAAAAAAGAGAAAATGCTCACTCCCGTACCTGAAAATGCTGTCATCTCCTGTCAAAATGTCACCAGAGAGGATCTGGAAACGGTTCCTCCACCCAGATACAACGAGGCTACCCTGCTCTCGGCCATGGAAAATTCCGATAAACTCGTAGAAGACGAGGAACTGGCCGATGCCATGAAGGAACGTGGCCTGGGAACCCCCGCAACCAGAGCCTCCATCATTGAAAAACTGATCAAGGAAAAATATGTGGTCAGGGAGGGCAAGGACCTTACTCCCACGGGCAAGGCTTTTGAGCTTCTGGCTCTCCTGGAAGCCATGAAGATCGATGTCCTTGCTTCCCCTGAGCTGACAGGTGAATGGGAACATAAACTGAATCAGATCCTCAAGGGAACATTCACCAGATCCAAATTCATGGATGAGATACGGGCAATGACCATCCATATTATCAACCAGGTCAAAAATTTTGAAAAAACGGAAGTCAGGGCGGAAGCTCCTTTCAGCCCCGTCAATAACATCCGTTTCTTTTCCTCTCCCACTGCCTATGTTTCCGAGGATCAGAAAATTTCCATAAGAAAAATCCTTGGCGGCAGAGTTATGACCACGGACGAAATCGTCGCTCTGCTGAGGGGTGAAACAATCGGCCCGTTCAGTGACTTCAGGTCAAAAAAGGGAAAACCGTTTTCAGCTTCACTTCGCTTCACCAACGGAAAAATAGAATTTCTCTTTGAAAAATCAACCGCCGACCTGGATATCGAGGCCATCAAAAAAGGTGAAGTTCTCGGCATTTCTCCAGTAGATAACACCAGGGTTTTTGAAACTCCGGCCGCTTTCATGTCTGAATCGGCACTGGACGGAGACGAGAAAAAGGGACTCAGAATCGGCAAGATAATCCTTTCAAAGACCTTGGAAACAAACCATATCCGTCAGTTATTGAAAGACGGAAAAACAGAACTGATCAAAGGATTTATTTCAAAGAAACGAAGGCCGTTCGATGCCTATCTGCTCCTTAACCGGAATGGCAGAATCAGCTTCGAATTTCCTCCACGTAAATCCAGAAAAAATGAACAAAAAAATTGACAGCCCTCACAGAAAAGGGCACAAGTAATTATGAAACAGATAAAAAAAGAATACCGTGACAAAAGCGGAGAAGAACTGGCCAGGGTCTGCGCGGCAGCGGCACTTAATACTAAGGCTGAAGATCTTGTCATTCTGGATGTTCGCGGACTCACCACTTTCACCGAATATTTTGTCATCATGAGCGGCAGATCAACCCGGCATGTCCAGGGACTGGCTGAAGCGATTGAAGGGGAGCTCCGTTCAAAAAGAGTCAAGGCATCAAAGGCGGAAGGACTTCAGGACTCCATGTGGGTTCTGCTTGATTTCGATGACGTGGTTGTTCATATTTTCTATCATGAACAACGAAAGTTTTACGATCTGGAAGGATTGTGGCATGAGGCCAAAAATATAAAAATATCCTGACTCCGTGAACGTTTGATGGTGATGTAACCATTTTTCAAACACCTGATAAAAGCCATGCAATATCTCAGCACCAGGGGCGGAGTATCCCCCCTATCCTTTACAGCAGCAGTCATGATGGGACTGGCGGAAGACGGCGGCCTTCTTCTTCCAAGAACCATTCCCAGAATAGGTTGTGAAACACTGGCATCCTGGCAGAATCTTACTTATGCTGAACTCGCATTTGAAATCATGAGCCGTTTCATTGATGATATTCCGGCAAATGATCTCAAAGATCTCATAGCCCGCTCTTACAGCACCTTTACCCGGAGTGAAATAACTCCTCTTGCACATGTGGGTGACTATCATATACTCGAGCTGTTCCATGGTCCTACCCTTGCTTTCAAGGATATAGCCCTGCAGTTTCTCGGCAATCTTTTCGAATATCTGCTGGACAAAAACGAGTCAAATCTCAATATCCTCGGGGCAACATCCGGGGACACCGGCAGTGCCGCAATTTACGGGGTCAGAGGGAAGGAGCGGATCAAGATTTTTATTCTTCATCCCCATGGACGAGTCAGCAGGGTTCAGGAAAAACAGATGACAACCGTGGTGGACGATAATGTCTTCAATATCGCCATCAGGGGTTCTTTTGATGATGCCCAGGCCATCGTGAAAAAAATTTTCGGTGATGTCGATTTTAAAGCGAAACACAATCTTGGCGCGATCAATTCCATTAACTGGGCCCGGGTACTTGCCCAGGTAGTCTATTATGTTTACAGCTGTCTTCATATCATAGACCACGAAAAGGATTCTTCCCTGGACTTTGCCATTCCCACAGGTAATTTCGGCGATATTTTTGCAGGCTTTATCGCCAGAAGAATGTTGCCCGAGGGAACAATCAGGCAACTGGTTCTGGCGACCAATTCGAACGATATCCTCAGCCGACTGGTCAACAGGGGCGATTACTCCCTTGGAGAGGTCAAAATAACTTCCAGCCCCTCCATGGATATTCAGGCGGCTTCCAATTTTGAAAGGTATCTTTACTACCTGGTCGACAGCGATGCCACCCGTACCAGTGAATTGATGGAGGAATTCTCGAAGAACGGATCCCTTGATCTGAGCAACTATCAGGAACAGATCAAAAGAGATTTTACAGCAGCCTCCGTACCGGAAAATGAGGTTCTCAAAACAATAGCTCGCTACCATACCGAATACGGCTATCTGCTTGATCCCCACACAGCCGTTGGAGTAAGTGCGGCAGAACAGTATAAGACTGCCTCCATTCCCATGGTCTGCCTTGCAACTGCCCATCCAGCCAAATTCGACGAAGTTGTTGCAGAGGCGGTAAAAAATAAGCCGGAAATTCCGGAAAGTATTTCTACAGTTTTAAAAGCTGAATCACGATGCGAAATCCTGGAAGCAAACGCAAATGACATCCGTGACTATATCAC
>NZ_JBPLBA010000030.1:0-17302 GCF_054039375.1 Desulfomarina sp.
ACATGTATACCGTAATGTTCGCCATTGGCAGAATGCCGGGATGGATAGCCAACTGGAAGGAACTGCTCGACCATAAGCAGCGGATCTCACGGCCGAGACAAATATATACAGGGAAAACAAAAAGACCATATATCTCTCTGCACGAAAGATAAATTCACTGAATTCTGCAACAGGCAAGTGACCGGCGCTCACCTGCCGAAGAAAAAAGGTTCTATGGTGCGACGTATCAGCATGCTTCGAACAATTGGTAATGGGGCAGGCAATCGGCCCTCATGATCCCGGATTTGAAGAAATTGACAATTGCATGATTCAGGTCAATGGTGTTAACTTGTGCCTGTCCATAGTTGGTCTTTTTGCCCGATATATACGTTGCCAGAAAAATTTTATCCTCGGAGGTAAGCGTAGACTCCGATATCAACTAGATGCCTGCGGTAAAATTTCCCGTTCGCCTTGATCTCGAACAAAAATCCTCATTTCTGGACAGACACTGACTTGAAAACAAAATGGCGGGAAAATTCCCATTCTGACCCTGGCCGAGGGTGTCTGCAACCAGGACGGGTGCGGACGGGTACAGCGTCCCTCTGACAAGGTCAGAATGGGACTCATTGCTCGAGTTATGACATTGGGATTTAAGTTGAAAAGAATGATCCGGGTGGTTATTTTGGTTATTTTCATTTAGACCAGCATCGTTTATGCTTTCCGGACGACAAAATAATGAAAACCTGACTGCAGCGACATGACTATCAGCAGCTGGATTTTCAAAAAAGGAACCGAAATGGAAGAAATTATCTGGAAGGACGAATTCAGCGTGGGCATTGCCCGGATGGATGAGCAACATAAGAAAATCATCGCCATGATCAACCGGCTGATCCGCGAACAGAACGTTGTAACCGAACCTGAAACAGTCGCAAAACTGCTCACAGAAATGACTGATTACACTCGGGAACATTTTCGAGCCGAAGAGTACCTCATGTCGGAATACGGCTATGACGGAAAGGATCGCCAGGTCAAACGGCACGAGGAATTTATAAAAAAAACCATGGAGTTCTGTTCCGCATCCAATGTTGGCCCTAATATCCTTTCAGTTGCCCTGCTGGAATACCTCAGCACCTGGCTGGTTGATCATATACTAACGGAAGATATGCAGTACAAAGCTTTTTTTGAGGAAAAAGGAGTTGTCTGACTCTAAAGCAAACAGTTTACCCACCTGTAAACAGTCACGGAAAAATGGCAGAACAGAATGATCAAACACTTCAACCGGTTCACTCGGAAACATTTACCAGAATGGTGTCGCGGGCGGACAGGTACGGTATTCTTGAAAATCCCGACGGATACGGTAAACGAACAGGGGATTGCGGTGATACCATTGAAATGTACCTCTCAGTTCGGGGGAATCAGGTGCAGATGGTTACATTTCAGGTTGACGGATGTTCCAATACAGTAGCTTGTGGGAACGCTGTTTCCATGCTTATGGAAGGGCGAACAGTGGAGGATTGCTGGCAACTCACCCCCGACAATATCATTGACTACCTTGAAACACTGCCCCCTGACCACTACCATTGTGCAGAACTGGCCGTCGGCGCATTTTATAAGGCCCTGACGGACTACAACAGATTGCGGAATGAATCCTGGAAAAAGAATTATCCTCAAAAATAAAAAATGTTACTCTGGAACACAACAGCCCGGAGCTCAACTCCATGAAACGTGAGGTCGTTCATAAATCAACCCTTCTCACTCTGGTACTTCTTATATCGACCCTCTTCCTCTCCATGATCCATCAGTTTCTGATGGCCATTTTCATGGCAGGCCTGTTCTCCGCCATTGTCAGCCCCCTCCACAGACGCCTGACCCGATTTCTCAGGGGCCGGGAAAACCTGGCGTCCATCCTCACCGTAACCGCCATTGTTTTTCTTGTTCTGGCACCCCTGGCGATTCTCATAGGTGTCATTGTCGGCCAGGCCATTCACATCGGCCAGTCAGTTACGCCATGGGTTCAGGCGTTTATAAAGGAACCGACCACTCTTACTCTTTTCCTGGAGAAAATTCCCTATTACGACCAGATTCTCCCCTACCGTGATATTATTATACAGAAAGCAGGTCAGCTGGTGGGCACTGTTTCTTCCTTTCTGATCGACTCTCTTTCCTCGTTCACCAGGCTGACAATGAATGCTGTTTTCAGCTCCATTATCATGCTCTACGTCATGTTCTATTTCCTGACAATGGGTGATGTACTGCTGGAAAAAATTCTCTATTTTCTTCCCCTTGACGATCATGACGAACAGCGGCTGATGAAGCGTTTCACCTCTGTGACCAGGGCGACAATCAAAGGAACCGTAATAATCGGAGTACTCCAGGGAACCATCTGCGGGATGGCCTTTGGACTGGCCGGAATTGAAGGACCTGTATTCTGGGGATCAATCATGGCAGTCATGTCCATTGTTCCCGCCTTCGGTACGGCAATAATCTGGCTGCCGGCCCTGCTTATTCTCGCTCTTCTCGGCAATTTCAAAGGAGTCATGATTCTTGCCATCCTCTGTGGCGCAGTTGCCGGAAATCTCGATAATATCCTTCGCCCCCGACTGGTTGGAAAAGATACTGAAATGCACGATCTTTTCGTGCTTTTCGGTACCCTTGGGGGAATTACCATGTTCGGGTTGCTGGGGATAATCATAGGCCCGATTGTCACGGCACTCTTTATCACCATCTGGGAAATTTACGGAGATGTTTTCAGGGATTATCTTCCGGATGTTTATTTCGTCACAAAGAAAGACAACGATATCTGTCAAAAAAACGACGATGGAGAGAGCGAGTAGGTCAAACGTAATTGGTCACAGGGGTAGCAACTCTGTGATTTTATTACTTCTGAAATGTCTCCCAAGCCGTCTGCCGAAATCCTACCTGAATCCTGCAATTGGCAGGTTCGGAGTCTTCGCTTACCTGCCGGAGATGCGAGGTTCAAAGGCACCGACGTATGGACATACTCAAGCCATTGAAAACGAAGCTGGTAAGCGAGCCTGCAAGACTCCGGATTTGTTAACCATATCATAACATATTGAAATTTAGTCATAATTTCAATTTTCAATTTTCTGAAGTGCAGGATTTAGGTCCTATTCTTTCCAGTCAGGACGAATATGCAGCTCCGTCAACTGTTTTCTTGCAACCGGCGCCGGTGCCTCTGTCAGGGGACAGGTTGCCTTCTGGGTCTTCGGAAAGGCTATAACATCCCGGATTGAATCACTCCCCGTGATCAGCATCAGTAACCTGTCCAGACCAAATGCAAGCCCCCCGTGGGGAGGAGCACCAAGCTCAAGGGCCCGCAGCAGGAAACCGAATTTTTCCCGGGCCTCCCCGGGCGCTATCCCCAGGACATCAAGAACCTTTGCCTGTAATTCCTTCTGGTGGATACGGATTGACCCCCCTCCTATTTCAGTTCCATTAAGGACTAAATCATACGCCCGACTGTATACCGCGGCGGGATCCGTCTCCAGTTTTTCAATATCGGCAACCCTGGGAGCAGTGAATGGATGATGAAGGGCCTGGAACCGTTTTTCCTTTTCATCGTACTCCACCAGTGGAAAATCTGTGATCCAGACGAAATGAAATTCATCCTTTTTCAGCAGATCCAGACGTCTTGCCAGCTCAATCCGAAGCTCTGAAAGCACCTGAAAAACCACGGCGGGTTTATCCGCACCGAAAAAAAGAAGGTCCCCCGGTACTGCATCCACTGCGTCAGCTATCGCTGCGCGCTCCTCTTCAGTAAAAAACTTGGCGATCGGTGACTGCCATTCGCCACCTTCCTTAATCTTCACCCAGGCAAGACCCTTTGCGCCAAACTGGACTGCATAATCGGTCAGCACATCCAGATCCTTGCGGGAAAAGGCTGAACATCCTTTGGCGTTAATGGCCCGGACAGTTCCTCCACTGTCGGCAATCGAGCGAAAAACCTTAAAGCCGCAACTGGAAGCAATTGACGTCAAGTCAACAAGTTCCATACCGAACCGCATATCCGGGCGATCAGTTCCAAACCGTTCCATTGCCTCATCATAAGTCAAACGCTGAAAAGGGGGTGCAAGCTCAAGTCCCAGAGTTTTTTCAAACAGTTTCTGTATCATTCCTTCCGTGATGGAAATCACATCTTCTTCATTGACAAAGGAGAGTTCCATATCGATCTGGGTGAATTCCGGCTGTCTGTCCGCCCGCAGATCTTCATCACGAAAACATTTCACAATCTGATAATACCTGTCCATTCCGGCGATCATCAGGAGTTGCTTGAAAAGCTGGGGAGACTGGGGAAGGGCGTAGAATTTCCCGGTGTTGACCCGACTCGGGACCAGGTAGTCCCGTGCGCCTTCCGGTGTGGATCTGGTCAGCATGGGTGTCTCAATATCGAGGAAATCATTATCATTGAGATATTCCCGGACGGCCTGGACAGCTCTGTGCCGGACGATGAGATTCTCTGCCATCTCCGGCCTGCGCAGGTCAAGATACCGGTACTGCAGACGAAGATTATCTGAAACATCGCTCTCCTCATCGAGAGGAAACGGCGGGGTTTCACTGCAGTTGAGAATACGAAGTTCATCCACCAGCACTTCAATGGCTCCGGTTTTCAACTTGGGATTGGCCATATCATCGGGCCGGGCCTCCACCATTCCTTTCACCGCCAGAACCCATTCGCTGCGTATTCGATGGGCTTTTGCGTGCACCTCGGCATTCACTTCCGGATTAAAAACAACCTGGGTGAGGCCATATCTGTCCCGAAGGTCCACAAAAATGACCCCTCCATGATCCCGTCTTCTCAGAACCCAGCCCATCAACGTAACCTGTTCTCCAACGTTGTCACTTCCCAGATCATTACAGTAATGCGTCCGACTCAACTCTCCCATCGATTCCATAGTTTCAGTAATTTGTTTAATTTTTTGTTTATTTTCATGGCGTTGACATACAATCCTGAACCGTTATCCAGCCAGGTTCATTGCCTCCACCAGCGAAGCAGCCTCAAGCCTGACCTCCTGCTGCCGACCTGATGCCATTTCCTTGAGATTTCCTCTTGCGCGATCAACCTCATCATCTCCAATAATCAGGACATACAGTGCTCCAACCCTATTAGCCTGCTTCATCTGGCTTTTCAGACTCTTTCCTTCATGATCCATGGCAACGTTAATCTTTCTGCTGCGCAGGTTATGAACAAGACCATAACCGAGCTCCAGCCCCTTTTCCCCAAGGCCAATCACAAAAAGATCAGGTCCATTCATATTATCCTCAGCATTGTTCTCCTGCAGAAGAAGGAGAACAATCCGTTCCAGCCCCATGGCAAAACCGATTCCCGGTGTATTTCGGGGACCTCCAAGTTTCTCGATGAGACCATCATACCTCCCGCCTGCCGCAACTGCCGCCTGGGCTCCGAGATCTTCTGTAATAAACTCAAATGTGGTCCTGCAGTAATAGTCAAGGCCACGAACCATGAATTTATTTAACCTGTATTGCACCCCCAGCCGTTGTAAACCGTTTTGCACTGTCGAAAAATGTGTGGTGCAATCGGGACAGAGGGCCTCGAGTATGGAAGGAGCCCGGTCCACCAGTTCACGACACGCCGTTTTCTTGCAGTCAAGGACCCTTAAGGGGTTTGTGGAACTCCGCCTCCTGCAGTCCTCACACAGGCCATCCTGACGGCTTGCAATAAAATCGAGCAATGCCCGGCGATATACAGGGCGACACAACGGACAGCCAAGAGAATTCATTTCCAGGCTGACTGACAGGCCAAGCTCTTCAAACAGCATGGCCCCCATGGCCATCAATTCAGCATCCACCAGAGGACTCTCCGAACCGAGGATCTCGACATCCATCTGGTGAAACTGCCTGAGTCTGCCTTTCTGAGGTCGCTCGTGGCGAAACATGGGACCTATGGTGAACAGTCGCTGGACGGGTTTTTTAACCTTCAACCCATGCTCAATATAAGCTCGAAGCAGTGACGCCGTTGCTTCCGGCCGCATGGTTATCTGCTTATCTACAAATGTGTACATCTCTTTTTCCACGATATCCGTATCTTCACCGATGGATCGTGCAAAAAGTTCCGTCTTTTCAAGTACAGGAAGCCTTATCTCCGAAAAATCAAAACGGGAAAAAATATTCCTGGCTGCTGTTTCCACCTGCTGCCAGACTTCAACCTCGCCCGGCAGAATATCCTTAAAGCCTTTCAGAGCCTTTATCTTCACAAAATTTCTCCACAGAAATATATATTCTGAATCCTGTAACCGGTATTTTCAGAGTCTTCTCCTGCCTGCAGGGCATTGAGTTCGGTGAAACTGCAATCCCGCAGTCCAGGGAAAATGAATGGGCGATTTGAGAGCAGTCTTCAATCAATTTTACGCAACATATTGAAATAAAAATAAATATTTTTTAGAATTTTCTAAAACGCAGGATTCAAGTCCACACTATTCCAACCAGCTCAACCTCCACCGGAAAACCATCCAGTTTCCTTAAATCAAAATATTTTAGTAAACTTCAATTCAATTTTTTTGTCAAGCATGAGAGAACGGCCACACCGGACCCCATACTTCTCTTGACAAAACCAGACAAGAAAGGCATTATCGGATTTTCACACCGGTTTTTTTTAAACAGCATATAATATCCGATCATCAGACCATTTGCCGTTGTCCCGGATATAAAGAAAAATCAAAAAGTACCTCCTCTCTTTATATTGCGGGCCGGCTTCTGTACATAACTGTGAATTCCGATCAAAACCAGACAAGCTGAAAAATCACTCCGGCAACCGGACAACCCCTTGAACGAATGAGTTTTCATCACTAAAATAGAAATACTTGAACCCATGACCATTCAATTTCCTCCAGTTTATACCATACTGTTCAAATAAATTTTTCATTTTCAAGCTAGTCAAAGCAAGCAAAGGAGTCTTCTCTTTCATGAAATTACCTTCACTCAAAATCGGCAAGTTCACCGCTTCATTTCCACTCATCCAGGGGGGCATGTCCATTCGGGTTTCCACTTCAGCTCTTGCCGCCCCTGTTGCCGACTGTGGCGGAATAGGCGTAATCGGTGGCTCCGGCCTGCCACCTGAAGAACTGCATGAGGATATCACTAAAGCCAAAAAAGCCACAGATGGTGTTGTCGCCGTAAACATCATGTATGCCATGAAGGATTTCTACAATCTTGTCATCAGCTCCATCGACGCCGGCATCGACATGATCATCACCGGTGCCGGCTTTTCCCGTGATATTTTTAAAATCGGCCGAGAACACAATACACCGATCGTCATGATCGTTTCATCTGCTCCTCTTGCAAAACTCGCAGAAAAACTCGGGGCATCGGCCGTCATAGTTGAAGCCAAAGAGGCCGGGGGCCACCTTGGGACAGATAAGCCACTGAGGGAAATTTTCCCTCCCATCCGGGATGTGATCAAAAAGATCCCGCTCATAGCAGCTGGTGGAATCACCAACGGGTATGAAATGGCTGAAATGATGGACAAGTATGGTGCGGACGGAGTACAGATTGCCTCCAGATTTATCCTCAGTGAAGAATGTGATATAGCTGATGAGTACAAACAGGCTTACCTGAATGCCGGAAAGGAAGATATTGTTCTCACTTCAAGCCCAGTCGGTCTTCCCGGCCGTGCCCTGAACAACCCTTTTGTCAAGGCAATGAACGAGGGCGCCGATGTCAGCACAAAGAAATGCCCCCACCTGTGCCTGAAAAAATGCGACCATCATTACTGTATCAATGAACGCCTTATGCTCGCCCGCAACGGGAATGTGAAAGACGGACTTATCTTCTCCGGAGAAAATACATATAAGATGAACTCAATTCTTTCGGTTGCGGAAATTTTTCGGCAATTCAAAAAACAGGCGGAGGAAGTGTACAGGGAAGGATGCGGGTTCAGCCCTGCTTTTTAACCATTGCCCGTTTTGAGCTCAATCCTGCATTTCAGAAAAATAAAAAGGGTTCGCACATTACCGGATTCACAGATGTCAGGCTGAGTTTAATATGTAATCAGAAATAAGTATTGAGTTATTAACCCTGTAAACAGTTACGTTTTTTCAATGGGCACTCCCGGAAAAAAACATCCATCCACTCGTCAGTTTTCCGATACTGGAGAAGCAACAGTCATTCCCGGTGACAAACATCCGATCTCCCCCGATATGATTGATCGTGATGCTCTGTTTATTCTGAAAAAACTGAACCGTGCCGGCTTTGCAGGGTACCTCGTGGGTGGTGGCGTGCGGGACCTGTATCTGGGTAAAAAACCCAAGGATTTTGATATCAGCACAGACGCACGCCCCGGTCAGTTGCGAAAACTGTTCCCAAACAGCAATACCATTGGCCGACGTTTTCGTCTTGTCCAGGTTTTTTTCAGGGGCGGCAAAATTATCGAAGTTTCCACCCTGAGATCACTCAGCGAACATGATCTGGATGGCCCGGAACAGGTTCTCGCCCCCAACAACACCTTCGGCACCCTGGGTGAAGATGCCCAGAGACGTGACCTTACAATTAACTCACTCTTTTATGAAATAGAACACAATACCATTATTGATTACGTTGACGGGGTGAAAGACCTGCAGAACTCCATTGTCCGCATGGTCGGCATCCCTGAAAAACGTATCATCCGCGACCCCGTCAGAACCATGCGGGCAATCCGCCACAGTGCCAGAAACGGTTTCACTATTGAAAAGGAAACCTGGAAGGCAATCTGTAACTCCAGTGACAAACTCGGCCTTTGCCCGCCATCACGGTTGCGTGATGAAATTCTCAAAGATATTTACAGCGGAGCAGCCTGGCCATGGTATGAGCTTGCCGTTGATTCCGGAATTTTTCTGACTCTTTTCCCCTTTTACCGTCCTCTTTTTCATGCCAGGGACAATGCGAACCAGGTGAAAAAACAACTCTCCCGGATCTTCAAAACCATCGACAGGACCAACAATCTTGCCACGAAAAATTCCATTCACCGCCAGCCCGATTTCTTTTTCTTTTCCCTGATCCTGATTCCCTGGGCCGAAGCGCAGTTCCAACTGTTCTCAACATTCAGAAAAGGCTCACAACTCTTTCAGGTTTCCAAGAAATTAAGAGCCGACCTTGACCAGACAATCGGCATTGACCTGAATCTTCGACGGTCTCTTCGCCAGGAAATAGTGAACCTGCTGACCAACCTCTCATCTCTTATTCATCACAGGAAGGATGATTGCTGGCCTAACTGGCTGCAAAAAAAGAGTTATTTCAAAAGATGCTCACTCTTGTATCACTTTTACCTGGAAATTACAGAAAACCAGCCTGTACAACTGCACCAGCTGCAGTTTCACGAAATAAACTACCGAAGAAAAAAATCTGTAAAACCAAAACAAACCCGCACACCAAGGATCAAACCTGCATTTTCCCCCCATACCCGTGGTGGTGTTTTCGGCTTTAAAAAATAAACCCAACCCTTTCTGCTATTTGCGTTGTTCGTATTGTTCGTGTTGTGCGTCTCTCGGCAAGATTATCCCTTCCTTTCGTGTCGGTTTGGCACATTTTCACCAAATTCCTTGCCCAAACGCACCTTCTACCCGAAAATCTCCTTGAATTCCCCCGCCCGAAGTGGTAATTTTACGTAATTCTTCCCAGCAATCTGCGTTTATACTATCCTACGTCCAATACAGACAAGCCTCTGCGCACTGTTTGCACAATGAACACACATTCCCCACAATTGAAATTTCTCCCTTGCATGTTGCCTGTGTCCTCTTGTTGTTCTTCAATGGCCGAGGCCCTGTTACTCATATACAACACGGTGTTTTTATTTAACAATAAATGCACTTTATATTTTATCCGTTTTTTATTTTTCGGCATTTCTGATGTCGTTGCAATCGCGCTTCGCGCAAAATTGTTGTCACAGCAATAGGAGGTTGATATGGCAGACACGGTAAACAAAACTCTGGATCCGCAACTCGACAGACGCGGCTTCCTCAAGGGATGCACAATGGCTGCAGCAGCTTTAGGGCTATCTGAGGCTATGATTCCAAAACTTGTCGAAGCTGCAGCCACTGCAGAACGACCAAGGGTTATCTGGCTGCATTTTCAGGAGTGCACAGGATGTACAGAGAGTTTGCTCCGCGCTTCTCATCCGGATCTTGCTCGTCTCATTCTCGATATTATTTCCCTGGATTACCACGAAACCGTTATGGCCGCCGCAGGCCACCAGGCTGAACATAACCTGCTTGAAACGGTTGAAAAACACCCTTTTATTCTTGTAGTTGAAGGTGCAATCCCCACAAAGGATGGTGGAATTTATTGTAAAATCGCTGGAAAAACCGCCATGGATATTCTCGCGGAAGTCGCACCCAAGGCTTCAGCAATTATTGCCATAGGGACCTGTGCTGCTTTCGGAGGCCTTCAGGCAGCTGCACCGAATCCGACCGGCGCCGTTGGTGTCCAGGATCTTGTCAGCGGTAAACCTATAGTCAATATTCCAGGGTGTCCGCCGAATCCGATATCCTTTCTAGGTACAGTGCTTCACTATCTAACCTTCAAGAGACTCCCGGCCCTGGACAGCCTCAACCGTCCACTGTTTGCATATGGCCGCAGGATTCATGACCATTGCGAAAGAAGAGCACATTTCGATGAAGGACGTTTCGTGGAACAGTTTGGTGACGAATTCCATAAACTCGGTTACTGCCTCTACAAGGTTGGCTGCAAAGGACCTGAAACCTTCTCAAACTGCCCTGCAGTTCGTTTTAATGATGTAGATGTATGGCCTGTCAGCGTTGGTCACGGCTGTGTCGGTTGTACCGAACCCGGATTCTGGGATTCCATGACCCCGTTCTACGAAAGACTGCCAATGGTTAAAATTCCTGCTGCCGGTATCGTCAAAGATGCGGACAGAATCGGCAAGACAGTACTGGGTGTCACAGCTGCAGCCGTAGGCGTACACGCCGCAGTCGGAATTGGCAAACGGTTGGTAAAAGGAAAAAACGGTGAAGAAGAATAACAGATCTTATTCCATTTCCTGACAGTTATTCAATCATCATTTGAATTTCATATTTTACCAGCGCCCGGAAGCACTTCCGGCAGATGGTAGTTCAATAATTTATGGAGGTTTTACACATGGCTCAGCGAATAACCATTGATCCGATCACCCGGATTGAAGGTCACTTAAGAGTGGATGTAGAAGTAGATGGAGGCCAGATCACAAAGGCCTGGTCATCAGGCCAGATGTACCGTGGACTGGAAAATATTCTCAAGGGAAGAGACCCGCGTGACGCGTGGCTCTTCACCCAGCGGATCTGCGGTGTCTGTACCACCGTTCATGCACTGGCATCTGTCCGCGCGGTCGAGAATGCGTTGGGACTGGAGATTCCCCTGAATGCCCAGCTGGTCAGAAACATGGTTCAGGCAATTCACTGCCTGCACGATCACATTGTCCATTTCTATGCCCTTTCAGCCCTGGACTGGGTTGATGTTGTTTCAGCTCTGGATGCGGATCCTGCAGCCACTGCCAAACTGGCCGACAGTCTTTCCGACTGGCACGGTAACAGCCCGAAACGGTTTGCTGCCGTAAAAGACAAGGTCAAGGCTCTTGTGGCAAGCGGTCAGCTCGGCCCCTTTGCCAACGCTTACTGGGGACATTCCGCCATGAAACTGCCGCCCGAGGCCAATCTCATGGCAGTATCCCACTACCTGGAAGCTCTTGATTACCAGAGAAAAGCAACCCAGGCGCTTGGTATTATCGGTGGCAAGAACCCACATATCCAGAATCTCTCCGTTGGCGGTGTCACCACCAACCTTAATCCCGAAAACCAGACCGCAGTCACCATGGAACGCCTCTACTACATCAAGCAATTGATAACCGAGGTTCGCGACTTTGTGAAAATGGTCTATGTCACTGATGTTGTCGCTGTTGGCGCCCTGTACAAAGACTGGCTCCCGTATGGTGCCGGTGTAACCAATTACATGGCTGCCCCCGACATGTTCCTTGATGCCAGAGGCACCAAGTCCGATCTGCCGGGCGGTACTGTATTTGGTGGCGATCTCGGTTCTGTCAAGCCAATGGTCGGTCTGGCAGACCCATACTTTAAGGAAAACGTGGAAGAATCCATCGCCCGGGCCTGGTACGACGGTGACTGGTCCAAGCATCCGTGGGAATCCACCACCGATCCGAAATTCACTGATTTCGAAGATGAGGGCCGTTACAGCTGGCTTAAAGCTCCCCGCTTCCAGGGAAAACCCATGCAGGTCGGTCCCCTTGCCCAGATGGTTGTCGGATACGCCCAGGGCCATGAACGGACTGTGAAAAGCGTCAACGCCGTACTGGGACGTATCAGTGCCGTTGCCGGAGTCAAGGTTGGTCCCGAAATCCTCCATTCCACCATCGGTCGCCACGCCGCCCGGGCTGTCCGAGCCGGCATGATGGCGGATCTTGCCCTCAAACACTGGGAGCTTCTGGTCAATAACATCTCCTCAGGAGACTATGAGATCTTCAACCCACCCACCTTCCCCAAAGGGGAACAGCGAGGTGTCGGTGTCCACGAGGCACCCCGTGGAATTCTCTCCCACTGGATCGTTATTCAGGATGGTAAGATCAAAAATTACCAGTGTGTTGTCCCGTCAACATGGAATGCGGGTCCGCGTGATGCCGAAGGTCAGCTCGGACCGTACGAAGCATCTCTCATGGGTAATCCGATTGCCGATCCGGAAAGACCACTGGAGGTTCTCCGTACCATCCATTCTTTTGATCCATGCATTGCCTGTGCTGTCCACATGCTGGACCCGGAAGGCAGGGAAGTAATGAAAGTAAAAGCTCTGTAGCCCATGGCTCAGGCACGAAACCTTTTCTTTCCGGCTCAAAGCCTACGGAGGTAAACAGAATGGCAACCTATGAAAAACATTACTGCTGGAGTATACTGCTTCGGCTCTTCCACTGGATGTTCGCACTGTCCATCGTTTTCCTGGTAGTGACAGGGTTTTACATCGCAGGACCATGGACAAACACCATGGTTGAGGGGAGTGCCGCCTGGCCCATGGCCTATATGCGGTATATTCATTACATCGCTGCGTATACATTTTCGTCCGCAGTGGCAATTCGACTGTTTCTTTATTTTTTCGGAAACGCCCAGGAAAGGATTTGGGACATCCTGCCCATCTCCAGACGGAACATTAACAATCTGTTCAAAACGCTTCTGCTCTACAGCTATGTCAGCGATGAACATGATGAGCGGCTCGGTCATAACATCATGGCGGGAACATCCTACCTGATCACGTTTTTTGCGGCACTCTTCATGATTCTGAGCGGTTTTTTCATGCTCTACCCTGAAGCTTCATTCTGGCAGGGTTGGGGGGTGACGGTTTTCGGATCCCAGCAGTGGGCCCGCTTCACCCATCACCTCATAATGTGGTGGTTCCTGATCTTTCCGGTAATCCATATCTACCTCTGTGTCTGGAACGACATCAAAGGTCCGGAGGGACTTATCTCCTCCATTTTTACCGGTGTCAAATTCAAACACAAAGCATAAGCATAAACAGCAAGGGGTCGAAATCCTGGTCCGTGGTACTGTCCAGGGCGTTGGATTTCGCCCCTTTGTCTATAATCTTGCTACCCGTCTCTCTCTCAGGGGTACGGTCAGCAACACAGAGCGTGGTGTATCCATCAATGTAGTCGGTGAAGATACCGATATTAAAGAATTTTTATATACACTTTCACATACTCCCCCGCCACTGTCCTCCATTACCGACATTTCGAAGAAACCATTTTTTCCTGATCCGGCTCCAGATACATTCACAATCAAAACAAGTCTCTCGAGCGGCGAGGCGTCCACCTCCATCCCACCAGATGTTGCCCTCTGCCGAGACTGCCTGGCGGAACTGCACAATCCCGGAGACAGGCGTCACAATTATCCTTTTATCAACTGCACCAACTGTGGCCCCCGTTTCAGTATTATTGAGGCAATCCCCTACGATCGGCCGAAGACATCCATGAAATCTTTCCCCATGTGTACGCTCTGTAAAAATGAGTACCACGACCCAACCGACAGACGGTTTCACGCTCAACCCAACGCCTGCCATTCCTGTGGCCCCGCCATCTCATGGCATGACAGAGAAGGAAACCATATAGCAACGGACGATATTTTCCGTACAGCGGCCGGGGCCCTTGCGGCCGACCGTATTGTTGCCCTGCGGGGACTAGGTGGTTTTCATCTTGTAGCTAACGGGTATTCAGTCAAAGCAGTCAATATTTTGCGGCAACGCAAGAAAAGACCGGACAAGCCGTTGGCGGTCATGGTGGCCGACACCCGGATTCTTACCGATTTCTGTTACTGCAGTGAAGACGAAAAAAAACTGCTTCTCTCTCCAACCCATCCTGTAGTCCTCCTTAAAAAAAAGAAAAATGGACTGCTGGCAGAAAACCTGGCCCCAGGCATTGGCGAAATTGGAGTCATGCTGCCGTATACGCCGCTCCATCATCTTCTTTTTGGCGCGGAATCCTGCCCACCGCTCCTTGTCATGACATCAGGAAACATGAGCGGCACCCCGATCTGTACCGCAAACAGAGAAGCCCTCGACCGCCTGTCATCCATCGCTGATTTTTTCCTTCTTCATAATCGGGATATTATTACCAGAGTCGATGATTCCGTAACTAAAATCATCGCGGGAAAACAAATGATTTTTAGAAGAGCCCGCGGTTATGTTCCGGAACCACTTCATATCCCCTGGCATCTGCCGAAAATACTCGGCTGTGGAGGAGGACTGAAAAGCACCTTCTGTCTTGGACGGGACAGGTCCTGCTACCTGAGCCAACATATTGGCGACCTGAATAATCTTGAATCCCTTGAATTTTTTCTGGAATCTATTGACCACTTCAAACGTCTCTTCCAGCTGGAGCCTGAAGCGATCGCCTGCGACCTGCATCCTGACTACATGAGCAGTCTGTACGCCGAAAAACTCAACCTTCCCCTGTACCGCATTCAGCATCATCATGCCCATGCCGTTGCTGTCATGGGAGAACACGGCCTTTCCGGTCCGGTACTGGCCATTGTCATGGATGGTACAGGATATGGTCCTGATGGCACTATCTGGGGTGGCGAAATACTCCAGGCTGACCTGACCTCATACAAACGCCTGGGGCATCTCGGCAGACTCCACCTTCCCGGGGGAGACAAGGCAGCAACCGAACCCTGGAGGATGGGGCTCTCCGCACTTTTTAATAGTTACGGTGAAAAGGGACTGGCTGAGGAAAATCTTCCATTGACTCTGAAACATATCAGCAGAACCGACATAGACACATTACGCACAATGATGTGCAAAAACATCAATTCCCCGCTCACATCCAGTTGCGGCCGACTCTTTGATGCCATAGCCTCAATCCTTGGCGTCACCCAGCATATTTCCTACGAGGGACAAGCTGCAATGGAGCTCGAAACTTTAGCCAAGAAACTATTGACATCACCCATTAAAAGCCTTTTTACGCCTAACACGCACAATTTTATTTCATCATTTATCCATGAAAAAGAGGGAAAATGGGAGATAAGTTCGAAGGAATTTGTTAAAATGGTAATGGCAGGTCTGGCGGAGGGAAAAAGCAGAGCGGAGTTGGCCCTGCAATTCCACCTTGAGCTTGTGGAAGCCCTTGCCGGGCTGACCCGGATCCTCTCTTCCCGGACCGGCATCAGACAGGTCGTACTTGCGGGAGGATGCATGCAGAACAGTCTGCTTTATGAGGGCTTATATTCTGCCTTGCACTCGTTGGGACTTGAAACATATACCGGAGAGAAACTCCCCGTAAATGACGGGGCCATTTCTTTCGGTCAGATTATAACCGGAGGTCTGCAGCATGTGTCTTGCCATACCCATGAAGGTCACCAGGGTTGAAGGTGATCCCGATGATTTCACAACCAGCCAGGTGGCAACGGTCGATGCCGACGGCATAAGCAAAGAGATCCGCCTGGACATTGTTGATCACTGGCCCAATGTCGGTGACTATGTCATTATCCATGCAGGATTCGCCATCCATACCCTGGTGGCGGAAGAGGCTGAAAAAAATATAGCCCTGTTGAAAGAGCTGGCCGATTCCATGCCACAGGAACTTCTCACCTGACCGGGGCTTCACATGAAATATCTAGATGAATACCGTGACTCCGCCCTGGCCCGCCCGCTCGTGGAAGCCCTTAAAATATCCGTCACAAAACCCCTGCGGATCATGGAAGTCTGCGGTTCCCATACCATGGCGATCTTCCGTAACGGTATCCGTTCCATCCTGCCGGAAGGCATGGAGTTGATATCAGGTCCCGGCTGTCCCGTCTGTGTCACCTCCTCCGCCCATATGGATGCATTCATTTCCATGGCAGACAGACCTGGAGTGAGACTGGCAATCTTCGGGGATCTTTTCCGGGTCCCTGGAAGCAACGGTTCCCTGGCTGAAGCCAGTTCCAGGGGAGCAAAAGTGGATATTGTCTATTCTCCCATGGACGGCCTTGAAATCGCCGTAAAGAACCCCGATGAACACGTGATTTTTCTCGGAGTCGGTTTTGAAACAACCACCCCCACTATCGCCGCCACTATTCTTGCCGCAAAGAACCAGCGGATTACCAATTTTACGGTCTTTTCCACCCAGAAAACAATGCTGCCACCCATGAGGGCACTGCTTGATGACCCGAACCTGAAAATCGACGGCCTCATCTGTCCCGGTCACGTTTCCTCAATAATCGGCTCCTCAGTGTGGGAACCCCTGGCCCAGGAATATGGCCTTGCCTGTGTGGTGGGCGGTTTTGAAACGGCAGACCTGCTCAAGAGTCTTATTCTTTTGGCCCGCCAGGTCGGAGAAGGCACCCCCAGAGTGGAAAATGTATACCCCAGGGCAGTATCGCCTGAAGGAAATCCCAGGGCAAGACAGATGGTAGAAGAGATCTTTGAACCTGCCGACATGGAATGGCGCGGCCTTGGGGTACTTCCGGGCAGCGGCCTGAAAATCAGGGACAGGTATCGTGAATTTGACGCAGAATCGCGTTTTGATATTCAGCTCCAGGAGGCAGAGGAACCAAAGGGATGTAAATGCGGAGAAATATTAAAAGGAATATGCAGCCCAAGGGAGTGCCCTCTCTTTGACAGCCGCTGTACTCCAGCGAACCCGGTTGGCCCCTGCATGGTCTCCAGCGAGGGAACATGTGCGGCCTATTATAAATATGGCAGAGAATAGTATTTAAAAACCTAAATCCTGCACTTCAGAAAATGAAAAAATATAATTATGGTTTGATCTCAATGTGTTATGATATATTTAACGAATTTGGCCATTCACTTTTTGAGTGAATGTAAATTTTTTCATTTTCTTTGC
>NZ_JBPLBA010000031.1:0-2787 GCF_054039375.1 Desulfomarina sp.
TGACCTGGACTGACACTTTTTCATTTGAATTCCTTATCAATTGAGATTTCCAGTGATTTTTGACCGTAGGCTAGCCTGATAAAACAGGCACATCCACAATTTGGCTGAGTTTCATGGGTAATCAAGAAAAAAATAAAAACCCTGTATGATTTGTTTTCAGACAGGGTTTTCCCGTACCTGCCTATGCGGACTGAAGAGATCGTGAAAGCCTGGGCACCTGTAAGCAATTACATCCTGTAAGTGTCAATATTTTTTATCTGCATAGGCCAGCCATCCACCAGCCGCAACAAGTTCCCGGTCAAACTGATTCAGTTCAAATGAGAGACAGAGCTGTGTTTCCTCATGACTGTCTTTTGCCAACAGTTCGCAGGTTTTAAGATCAACTGAAATGGTCACCTCTTGACCGAGTTGAAAAAGCCGGTTTAATTTGTCTTCTGTGAGTTCAATGGCAACAATACCGCAGTTGAACATGTTCTGTCGGAATATCCTGGCAAAGCTCATCGCTATTATTACATTGATATCGTTGACCTCAAAAGCCCAGACGGCATGTTCCCTGGAAGAACCACAGCCGAAATTGGCTCTGGTTACCACAACCTTTGCCTGTTTCATCTGGTCGGATTGATTATCGAATGGTTTTCCATCCAGGAGAAGATCTTCAAGAAGATGTGGTTTGAGTGCAGTTTTTGAGATTTCAGTCAAATATTTTGCTGGAATAATTTCATCTGTATTTATATCGTTTCTGTCCAGAAAAACTGCTGGACCTCCGAATTCTTTCATTGGTATACCTCTTCTGTTTTACATAGCATGAAAATCTGTCCTGCGAAAAATCTTCTTTGTCGCAGGTCAAACATTTCATTGTTTATAACGACATTGGCTCAGGACTGTTTACAAATAATCTCTGGGGTCTGTGATTGTTCCGTTCAAAGCTGTGGCTGCAGCGGAATACGGGCTCATGAGATGGACCATGCCGCCTTTTCCCATCCTGCCGTTAAAGTTTCGATTGGTGGTGGATGCACAACTTTCTCCTTCCGCAAGGACTCCGGAACTCATCCCCAGGCAGGCCCCGCAGGTTGGGTTCAAGACACAAAACCCCGCATCCATAAAGATCGAAATAAGGCCTTCTTCAAGAGCCTGTCTGTATATCAGGGGGGTGGCGGGAGTTACAATACCCCGAACACTGTCTGCCAGTTTTTTGCCCTTAAGAATTGATGCAGCATCACGCAGGTCTTCAATTCTTCCATTGGTGCAGGAGCCTATGTAGATCTGGTCAACCGGAGTACCGACCATTTCATTGATATCTTTAACGAGATCCGGCTTGTACCCGTATGTCACCTGGGGAGCCAGTGTGGTGACATCAATCTCGAGCGATTCAACGTATTCTGCGTCGGGATCTGAGTGATATTGTCTGTACTCGTTCACCGCGTCGTCTATTGTGGCGTAGTCATTCCGGATAAACGGCCAGAGGTATTCCGCTGTGACCCGGTCGGGCAGGCAGATACCGCATGTCGCTCCCGCCTCAACCGCCATATTGCATAAAGTCATGCGGCTTGACATGTTGAAGGATTCAACAACAGGTCCTGTGAATTCAATTATTCTGTCGGTTGCACCGTTTACTGAAATTCTTTTGATGATATTGAGAATAACGTCTTTGGCTGTGACCGATGGCTGCAGTTCTCCGATGATATTGATTTTCATTGTCTCCGGCGCCCTGAAGGAACAGACACCCTTGTAAATACCAACCTCAAGGTCCGTTGTTCCGACACCGGCTGCAAACGCCCCGAATGCTCCGTGGGTACAGGTGTGGGAATCACCCATGATGACGGTATAACCCGGTCTGACAAAACCTTTTTCAGGAAAAAGAGCGTGGCAGACTCCATTTTCTCCGACATCAAAGAAATCTTTGATTTTGTGCCTCCTGGCCCATTCCCTCATGATCTTGCCCTGGGTGGCGGTCTTGGTGTCTTTTGCCGGGGTCACATGATCGATAACAGCCTTTATCCTGTCGGCATCAAACACACTGTCCATACCTTTTTCCATCAGATCCATTATGGCTATGGGGGTTGTGATTTCATGGCACATGACGACATCAAGGTCCAGGATCATATTATCCGGTGAGGGTTGGTCTCGCAGATGGGAGTCAAAGATCTTTTCAGCGATAGTTTTGCCCATTGTTTAAACTCCGTTGTAAAAAATAAAATTTTAATTACGTACAAAACTCAGCCTGCAACTTATGAGTCCGTGGATGTACCTGATACAGCAGGCACATCCACAACCAGGCTGAATTTCATGGGTAATCAGGAATAAAATAGTTGCGATATTCTGAGGAGGATTTTGCGAAACAGAAGTTCAGAATTGAACCGCACCTCCTCTGAAAATATGAAATCAGCATTAATCCGGATTGCGAAAGATACACGAAAAATGGTAACCTTGCCGTAATTTTTACAGGATTGACTCCAGGATAAAACCGGCATGGCCGGACTCTACGGCTCGGCCACAAAAAGCCAATGAAAATCCCGACTGCGGCGATACAACCCTCAGCCGAGGATTTTCGGATAAAATCTGTGCAAAATGTACTTACTCACAGGATTCTTCCGTAGAACCTCTTATTTGAAAAAGGACTATGGGATTTTATAAAGCGGTTTCTGTCTTTTTTATGATTTTATTTTTCAGTCGGCCTCTTCTTGCTGCTCATGGGATTTCCATGGATGGTGAGTTGAAGTATCCATCCGGTTTTAAAAAATTTGACTATTGTTCCTCCCGGGCCATGAAAGGAGGCAGAATCGTTCT
>NZ_JBPLBA010000032.1:0-9398 GCF_054039375.1 Desulfomarina sp.
AAAAACAACTGGAAAAATTACAGCAACAGCAACAGCAACAGCAACAGCAACAGCAACAGCAACAGCAACAGCAACAGCAACAGCAACAGCAACAGCAACAGCAAAAAAATAAACAACACCAACAAAAGCAGAAAGAAAAAAAGGGAAATAACGAAAAAAAATCCAACACTTCCAAAAAGAAAATTCAATCCGGACAAAAGAAAAAGGATTCCTCACGGATGACCGAAAAACCGGACTATTCTGAAAAATCTGCTGGCACAAAACAGGAGATAAAGAGGGAGAACACTGAGCGAAGACGCCTGGGAAAAATGACCCGTGAGGAGGCGGAAAGACTGCTCAACAGCCTGAAAAGCAGGGAAGGGGAATTGAATTTTGTCCCCTCTTCTCAACATATGAATAACGACAGTATTGAGAGGAACTGGTAATGCGCCTGGGAAAACTGATCATTTTTATACAATTGACGGTCCTGCTGGCAATGCTGCCCACCCCTGTATTTGCGAAAATTACGGCAAAAGCTTTTTTAGACAGCACCACCTTTCCCGTCAACGGGGGGGCACTTTTGACCATCACTATCAACGGTGCCCGTTCCGCCGACATAGACCTTCCTGAGGTCAGAGGTGTACGCTTCCACAACCGGGGGCAGTCCTCACAGATCAGCATAATCAATGGCAGCTACACCTCCTCCATCACCAATACCTATCTGGTGGAACCTCTCAACCCCGGAAAATACAGTATACCGCCGATTTCCGTCACTGCCGGAGATACGACTGTCCATACAAACCGGCTTGAATTTGAAGTGACCGCGGGTACCGGTTCTCCTGCTCCATCTTCCTCCCCGTCGTCAATAGAGCAACAGGTTGCCTTCATCCGGCTGATACAGCCTCCCGGCAGCCATTATACCGGCGAAATTATACCAGTAAAGATAGAAGTCTGTTTTAACAGTGATTATCGGGTAAATATCAATTCCTTACCTGTTCTTCATGGCGATGGTGTGGTCATGCCCCCGCTCGATGATAAACCCCGAAGACACCGGGAAAATATCGGAGGCAAAACCTATAATATCCTCAGTTGGAATGCAGCTGTCACAGGGATCAAGGCGGGCAGACATTCCATCAGTTTTTCCCTCGACGGGACCCTGGTGCTGCCCGGACAACGTCGTCCCATGTCTTCTTTTGGAGATATTTTCAATGACCCGTTTTTCAACAGCTTTTTCGGAGGAACGGTGGAAAAACCCATCAAAATCAACAGCAAAAAAGTTGATCTTGAGATCATCGATCTCCCCGAAAAAGGGAAACCGGAAATTTTCACAGGGGCTATCGGTAATTTTGCCATGAATATCAATGGAGCCCCTCTGAAGGCCGAAGTGGGAGAACCCATTACTCTCACCATTGAAATCCAGGGAAAAGGAAATTTTGACAGAGTGGAACCTCCAGTGTTTCCCGGTAACTCCGACTGGAAAACCTATAGCCCCACTACTGATTTTATTCCGGGCAAGGATGTTTTGTCCGGAATAAAAAGATACGAGATGGCCATCGTTGCCAGAAACAGTGATATCAAAGAAATTCCCTCACTTTCCTTCTGCTTTTTCAATCCGGAGAGACAACAATATGAGACCGTCAACAGCCCTCCTTTGACTGTGGAAATAACTCCTTCGCCAGACAGACCGGTCAGGTCACAACCGGAAGAGAAAAAACCCGTTCAGTCAAAAAAACCGAAAAATAAGAAAGTCCTGATGTCGCTCCTTCACCTTGAAAAAGGCGCGTTTCATTATGCCATTGCCCCACTCTACAGAAAACCCTGGTTTATTATCGTCGGTGGATGCAGCATGGTTCTGCTTATCATGATTACAACCTTTCGAATCATTCAGCAGAACAGAAAAAACAACCCCCGGCGACAGAAAGAGAAAGAAAATCGTGAACGATTCTCCCGCAATTTAAAAAAACTGGAACAGGCCAAAAAAGATGGAGATAATGTTCTCTTTCTTTCCCTCTGCCGCCGGACAATACAGGAGCACCTGGGTCCAGCCTGGGGAATAGCTCCATCAGCACTGACCCTGGCTGATATTCAAAAAAGAATCGACCGGCCAGGCCCGCTTATGGAAATATTTACAGTGGCGGAAGAAGCCGGTTATGGAGGAAAGAGTATTGGCCGTCAACAGATGGATGAGTACCTGGAACAACTCCGGCATGAACTGGAGGATCTGCTATGAAACACCGATTTTCAGTTGGAATAGTTATAGTTCTTCTGGCAATATTCTCTCTTGCTGCCACCGCGACATCGGACACCGGGAATCTTTTTACCAGGGCTAACGAGGCCATGGGAAAAGGAGAGTATACCACCGCTACCGAACTGTACGAAAAACTGATCCAGAAATCGGGCTACAGTGCTGATGTTCTCTTTAACCTGGCAGTCAGTTACGAACATTCAGGACAACCCGGCAAAGCCATTCTCAATTATGAACGTGCTCTCCGCCTTTCTCCCACTGATTCAGATATCAAAGGCAACCTGCATCTGCTCAGAAAGAAAAACGGTCTCTACTCAAGGGAGTTTTCCTGGTCTGAAAAATTTTTCCAGTTACTGAATATGGACCAGTGGCTCCTCTCCGGTCTGGTTTTTCTGGTCATCTTTACCCTGCTGCAGCTTGCCGTCGCCCTGCAATTCCCCCTGTCCATTGTCCTGAAACGAACTGTTTCAATTACCTGTCTCTTCCTCATTACCCTTTCAGTGGCCGGTGCACTCTACAGGTATCCAGTTTACCATGCCTGGGTTGTGACCGCCGAAGGAAGCCGTCTGCTTCTCTCTCCGTTTGATTCTTCCAGATCAAACGGGTCCATCCAGGCGGGACGCCTTGTCTTTCCCGAAAAAAACCATCACGAATTCACGTACATAAAAGATGACACAGGAAGAACTGGATGGATACGCTCCAGGGATATTGAACCAATAGTCCCGCAAGTGCCGTAAAAACCGTGCTTGCCTGAAATCACAAGCACGGCTTTGGCAATCGACCGATCCTACTCACTCAAACCAAGCCCCTTCCGCTTGAGCTTGATCCGCTCATCAATAAGATCTGCAGCCTTGAAAGGATCCGGCTCTATCCCGAAACAGGCGCCCACCAGATCATCCAGTCCACCAAGAGCAAGATCAGTAATAACCGCCGACCCGGTAATATTCGGAGGATGACCAAGATGAGTATATATACCTGAAGCCACGGCATATGTTCCTATGGTTGCAGCTTTTTCCGAATACCATTCCGGAGAGGATGCCGCCAGAGGCAGATCTGCAATGGATACTCCAATTTCATCAGCCAGAAGAGCTGCCAGCTGAAGAATTCTTGCGTTATCCACACAACTCCCCATATGTATCACCGGAGGAATTTCGAGAGCCCCGCATATCTCCTGTAAACCGGGTCCTGCAAACTCAATGGCTTCCGGAACGAGCAACCCTGCCTTTCCGGCTGCCGTCGTCACACAACCGGTTACTATCACCAGGATATCCTTTTTAATAAGCTCCCTGGTCAGATTCACATTACAGTAATCATGCCTGTATTTTGGGTTGTTACAACCGACAATTCCCACGGCTCCACGAATCTTTCCTGCCTTAATCGCATCCACCAGGGGAGTAATCGTCCCTCCCAGAGCCTCAAGAAGTGCTTCATTGGAGAATCCCGTCATAATATCAACCGGATTTTCTGGGATCTCAACCCGGTCCGGATTTCTCATGGAATATCTTTCAACTGCCATACGAACTACTTTTCTTGCCTGTTCCATGCCGTTATGCATTTCAAATCTGACGTGATCCGCCCCGGAGAATCTTGCCTTATCGGCGGTTGTAACCATTTTTGTATGATAACAGCTCCCCACCTGGACAAGACTCGGCATAATGCATTGATAATCCACCACTATCAACTCAACAGCACCGGTTATAACAGCCAGTTCCGTCATAAGATGATTACCGGCCATTGGAATTCCCTTACGCATCATCAGTTCATTACCGGTACAGCAGAGACCGGCCAGGTTAATACCTGAAGCTCCTTTCTCTTTGGCATAATCAATTAATTCCTGTTCATGGACAGCCTCCAGAATTTTTTCCGAGACAATCGGATTGTGGCCGTGGACAAGAATATTGACATGATCCTCTTTTAAAACACCCAGGTTCACCTGGGCTTTACGGGGAAAAGGCGTCCCAAAGAGAATATCCGAAATTTCAGTGGCAATCATCGAACCCGCCCAACCATCCCCCAGGCACATACGGGCACCGTGCAGCAATGTATTGGCGGCATCATTATCACATCCCATATGGGTCCTGTGCATCATTTCCGTAATTTCACGATCCACCCCCCGGGGCATGATACCAAGTTTTTTCCAACTCTCCCTCTGAACCCTGGGGACCCTGCCGATAAAACCAACCTCCTCACGTTTTGAACCAAAACTTTCAAAAAACTCATCGGCCAGATCCCTCGCCACATCCATGAAATCCCGCCCTTCGGTCGCCACCCCCAGTTCCCTGGCAATTCGCAGCATTTTATTTCGGTCTTTAATCTGGTAGTCACCGGTTTTCCCATGGGCAACAGCATAAAATGCTTCAATGCAATCACGACCATGATCTGAATGCCCGGCCGCTCCTCCGGCAAGAAAGCGCCCGAAATTCCGGGCCACAATTACATCGGCATCGGCCCCGCAGACCCCCAATGGTGCCTTTTTACTTATTCTACAGGGCCCCATGGTACAGATCCGGCAGCAGACACCAGACTCACCGAACCTGCAGTGGGGAGTCTGGTGTTCAAGCCGATCCCAGACCGTCTCAATACCGTCGCGTTCCGCCTTGCGCAACATTTGTCGCGCATCTTCCCAGATGGTCATATCCTCAACATTTCTTTTTTTCTCTGCCATGTGGTTCTCCCGCAGTTATTGTTCATCAATTGATTCAGCAAATACTGAAACAGTATCTGCTGACGATAACCGGAAAAAAACCAAGCCGCTGTCAGCTGGCTGACAGAAAACAGGAAAAAATCAGAGGGAGGCGGATCTGTAGAGAAAAGTTATATCCGGAATACGATATACGCTTTTACCGGTCTTTACCAGTAAACCATCCTTTAACATGGCGTTGACAAGCGTTGACACGGTCTGACGTGAAGCTCCGACAATGGCGGCCAGTTGGGCTGTTGTCAATTCAATACGGACAACAACACCATCTGCTTCGACTGTACCGTTCTTTTCCGCTTCATGGATAAAAAAATCAACAATTCTCTGCTTGATATCCTTGAAAACAAGACTGTCAATAATTGAAAAAGACTGTTTCAACATCTCGCCGAGAATTGAAATAATGGTTTTTGACAAAGCTGGATAAGTGGTCATATAACGATGCAACCGCCTTGTCGGCATGATCATGAGGACTGAAGGTTCAAGAGTCTGTACGTGGGCCCTGGTGTGGGTAACATAAATATCACCCGGTTCAAGAATCGCCAGGGAAAAATCCTTGTCTTCAACTGCCAGGTAGAGTCGCAGACGGCCTTTTTTTACAATAAATACAAGATTATTCTCATGTCCTGGAGAAAAAACCAGGTTGTTTTCTGCATAAGAAACATCTGTGAATTCCGCTGAAAACTCTTTATTTTCAGGCTTTGTCAATTCTTCCAGAAGATTTATGGATGATAATTTCGTTTTCATATTCGTTTTTCTTTCTGAAATTCAATTTCCATGGTACCAGACAACATGTGAGAGAAGGAATATAAACCGAAAGCTACAATTGCCCGGCTGCGGTCAACACCATTCCTCCATCCTGGAAATAACTGCCGACTGAGTGTATTTTAATAATTCCCTCAACAAAAATCCATACACCGGACAATTATGAAAAACAATCAATCCAGACCCGGCATTAAACCTTCTACCGGACCTCACCGGGTAACGCTTGACAACTGGCTGACCTGCGCGCCTTTCGAAGAACTTCTCCAAATGGAAATTGAACATATCAGTGAAGGCAAAGCGGTACTCTCCATGCCCTTTCTCTACGATTTTTCCCAGGGGGCCGGACTACTCCACGGTGGAGCACTGACCGGACTTGCCGATACGGCTGTGGCCATGGCCTGCAAATCCCTCCTCCCGCCGGGGACCCATTTTGCAACTCTTTCGTTGCATTCCACCTTCCTCGCCCCGGTCAGACAGGGGAGGGTCACAGCCCATGCAACCGTCACCAGGGAAGGGGACAGGAGCCTGCGGGGAGAAGCGGTGGTTGTGGATGAAAAGAAACGTGAGGTTATGCGTTTCAGCTCCCTGTTCAAGATTGCCCGCAGACAGAAATCTCATCAGGCCCAATAGTACCAACCCAATGTCGTTAACTTAAGGACAAGATGGATCAGGAAAGTCCCATTCTGGCCCTTGGTCGAGGGTGTCTGCAGCCAGGACGGCTGCAGTCAAGCCCCAGGGACGGGTTTATGGCGCCCCTCGGACGAGGTCGCAATGGGACTCATCGCTTAAGTTAACGACATTGAGTATCAACCTGCTGAATTTTCTTTTCCAGGTAGCTGAAAATTTCACAGTAATGTATAGATGTATAGAGTAAGCAGAAGGATAGAAACCCTTATATGACTTTTGCTGCCCCTGTGAGTAATTATATTCAAGATATAACCGGGAGAATTACGCTTTCACATCCAGGCACAATATGAGTAGCATGTCTTCTGAAAAAACGAGTAAAGAAAGTCAATGGGTATTTCTTACCGGCAAGGAAATTTATCAGTTCCTCAACCGGGTGAAGGGTCGCCTGAAAGGAATGACAGTCTATGCCCTGGTGGGAAAAAGTGGAACCGGGAAGAGTTTTCGGGCAAAACTGCTGGCTGAGAAAATCGGTATTCCTTATATCATAGACGATGGACTTCTTATTTATGGCGATACTATTCTGGCAGGACGTTCTGCCAAACAGGAAAAGCACTACCTCAGCGCCATAAAAACCGCCCTTTTCAACGATGCCGTTCAACGAAAAAATGTTATCAAGGTCATCCAGGACAGAAAAATCAAAAAAGTCCTGATCCTGGGCACCTCTGATAAAATGGTGGAAAGAATTGCTGAACGCCTTGAATTGCCGCCCATCAGCGAGATTATTCGTATCGAGGAAATTGCCAGTAAAAAGGATATTGAAGATGCCATCCGTTCCCGCTCGGAAGAGGGAAAACATGTCATCCCCGTACCGGCAATTGAAGTAAAAAGGGACTATGCCAGAATCCTTTCAGATTCCATCCGTATTTTTTTTCGCGGTGAAAAACGACAGAACGGCGAAAAAAAGTCCCGTTTCTTTGAAAAATCCATTGTCCAGCCAGATTTTCAGGACCAGAGAAACCAGAAAGGAAGAGTAACCATCTCTGAGGCTGCCCTGACCCAGATGATTTTCCATTGTATTGATGAATATGATGACGATGTTCAGGTCAATAAAGTCAAGGTCGTTATCGGGCGCTCAGGTTATGATATTGAACTGTTTATCTCCGTACCCTACGGGAAAACACTGAACAGTGACCTTGAGGAACTGCGGAAATACACCCAGGATACCATCCAGAGATACACGGGCATCATTTTGAAGACACTTGAAATATCAATAGATGAGATTTCAAGCAGACCCAGGGAGCCATCAGGTGCGGGGGATAAAAAGTAATCCGTCCACCACTCCATGACATCTGCAGGCAGTGGCAACAAGAACCGGTTCTGACGGTAATTTCAAAATTCTGTCATAAAGAGCCCATAAATCTTCCGGATAAACCCCACCCACCCCAAGATAGAGCTGATGGCTCTGTATAACCAGAGCCCCTGCTCTATCAAGCAGGCGGAACATATCTTCACCTCTTGGTTTTCCCGTCACAGTACAGAACTTTTCAGGCTCTCCACAGTTATCAGGACAGAGAAAATCAGCATGACTGACATAAACAGTATTGTCCCCACCTGCCATTACATTGGGTAATTCTGCCACAAATGATTGCGGAACTGCTGCATGAAAGACCTTATATTGCCTGTCTGCCATCTGTTCCAGCCACCGGGCCACCACATGAACGGGGACAGCCGGAATAATCAGGTCAACATCACTGCCCCTGTTCAGATGCCGAACAAGCCAGCTGATCCCATCCTCGCGAACAACCACTGCACCTGGAAAATTATCCGGCTCCCTGTTCTTGTCAACAACCGTTATTTCAGCCTGGGGAAAATTACGCGCAGTCTGTTTGAGGGCCAGAGAACCAAATTTGCCCCCCCCCAGGATCCATATTTTTTTCATTTATGAGTACCTTGAAAAAATAGATTCTATGTTCCAGGTCAGGAAACGGGGATCAAGGAAAAAGGCAATTTTCCTAAATAACCGTATAAAAAAAAATCGCAATGCGGCATCTATTCTTACCGCATTGCGAAACATTCACCCGGATATCTCCGGTGAAATCTGCCCCTGCCATGGTTCAGAGCAGTAGATTATACTTTAAACGTTGTTACAAGCTTATTAAGCTCCTCAGCCAGACTGCGCATGTCTCTGCCGTTTTTATTCACTTCATCACTGTTATCGGCCATTTTATGCGCGGCAATATTCACCTCGCCAATATCACTGGCAATTGATGATACTACTGTCGCACTCTGGGCAACATTCTCATTTACTTCCACGATACCCGTTGATGCCTGGGAAATATTTTCCGATATTTCACTGGTGGTCGCCAGTTGTTCCTCAACGGAGGTTGAGATCACCGCAACGATTTCATGAACCCTGTTTATTGTTGAAGAAATGGATTCAATACCCTTGACTGTTCCCTGGGTTGACTGCTGAATTCCTTCAACCTTTGTCTTAATTTCCATGGTAGCATCTGAAGTCTGCTTGGCAAGCTCCTTGATTTCATTGGCAACCACAGCAAATCCCTTGCCGGCCTCACCAGCTCTTGCCGCCTCAATCGTTGCGTTTAATGCCAGCAGATTGACTTGTTCTGATATTTCTGTAATTGTTTCAAGCACATTACCAATTTCATCAGCAGCATCTCCCAGGGTTAAAACCTGCTCAGAACATATTGCTGTCTGCGTTACAGCTTCATTGGTAATGCTGTTTGCACTTTCCGTATTTTTTGCTATTTCATTGATGGATGTGGTCATCTCATCCGTCGCCGTTGCCACAAGGGAAACATTTGTTGAAGCCTCTTCCATGGCAGCGGCAACCGATCCCATATTGGCACTGACTTCTTCACTGGCAACAGCTACCGTTTCCGCCTTACCGGAAGTCTGTTCCACACCATGTGCCAGTTGATCTGCAATCGTAGTCAAAGTACCGGAAGATTGATGAAGCCTCGCCGCTGTTCCAGTAACATCTGTAATAGTCTTTTGAATTTTCTCAACAAAAGTATTAAATGCCGTTGCCAGGGCACCAAGCTCATCCTGGCTGACGACATCAAG